>NZ_QLTL01000008.1:0-276851 GCF_003269045.1 Pseudomonas sp. URMO17WK12:I7
TCAGACACATCTCGCACATTCAGCACACTTCGGTTGATTTGCTCGGCCACCACGCTCTGTTCCTCGCTGGCCGTGGCAATCTGCTGGTTCATCCCCTGTATGCTCGAAACCGTGTCGGTAATCTGCGCCAGGGCCTGCCCGGCCCTGCGGCTCAGATCGACGCTCTGTTCGGTCAGCTGCTTGCTGTCGTCGAGCAGGCGGGTGACCTCGTCGGTGCCGCTGTGCAGGCTGTTGATCAGTTGCTCGATTTCCTCAGTGGACTGCTGGGTGCGCTGCGCCAGCCCGCGCACCTCGTCGGCGACCACGGCAAAACCTCGGCCCGCTTCGCCCGCCCTGGCGGCTTCGATGGCCGCGTTCAATGCCAGCAGGTTGGTCTGCTCCGACACTGACTTGATCACATCGAGGATGCTGCCGATGCGCTGGCTTTCGCTGGCCAGGTGCTGCATGGCGCCCAGGCAATCGTCCATCTGCCGCGCCAGCTGTTCGATGCGGCCGATGGCTTCGGCCACCACCTGGTCACCCAGTTGCGCCTGCTGGTCGGCGTTTGTCGCCGCCAACGAGGCGTGTTCAGCATTCTGCGCAACCTCCTGTACCGTGGCGCTCATCTGGTTCATGGCGGTGGCTACCTGGTCGGTCTCCTCGCGCTGCTGGTTGATGCGCAGCTTGGTGTCCTCACTGCTGGCTGCCAGCTGCGAGGCGGCCAGGGAAAGCTGGCCGACCCCTTGGTCGATCCCGCCGATCAGCTCGCGCAGGCTCACGGTCATCTCGCCCATGCGGGTCTGCAACTGCCCCATTTCGTCGCGGCGCTGCACTGGCTCGAGCTGGCTCAGGTCACCTTTGGCAATACGCGCGGCCAATGCCAGTGTCTGGCGCAGCGGTTGAGTGATCTGCTGGGTGATCAGCCAGCCAGCGACGATACCCACGACCAAGGCCAGCAGTGCCACGCTGGTGAGCAAGGAGCGGGCGGCGATGGCCTCGTTGTCGCGTTGCTCTACCTTCCTTTCGGCCAGTTCCAGGCTGGCCGCCCTGAGCTCGTTGCCCATCTGCTCCATATCGTTCTGAAGCTGTTCGACTTGCAGTGCCGTGCGGCGATACTGCTCAAGGCTGGTGCGGTACTTGCCCAGCTCGATGCCTGGCTGTTCTGTCAGCGTGCGTGGCAGGCCTAGCGGGGCAAGACCCTTGAGCAACTGGCTGAGACTGGCATCGGCGGAGTTCAAGGCGGTATCGCCGACTTTGGCGAAGTCCGTGAGCGGCACGAAGGTGTAGGCTGGCACCAGGCTCTGCTGGTTGGCGGTGTCGACCTGGCGGCTCAGGGTATCCATCAGGCCAAGCACGCCGCCCTGGCTGTCAGCAGGCATCTTGAGCAGGGTCTGGGTCTGCAGGGCGTCGATGACGTCGTTCAGTTTCTGCTCTTGCTCCTGCATGCCTGTGCGAAGCGCTCGACGCTCCTCGACGGTGCGCTGCAGCGCTGCGAAGTTCTCGCGCAGGCGCTGCAGTAGCTGCAGTTTCTGGGTCAGCATCTGGCGTGACTCATCGACGCTGCTGCGCTGCTCAAGGGTGGTCAGCAGGGCATCCAGTTGCTGCAGAATACCGGCGATCTGCGCCCTGCTGGCGTCGTCGGCCAGTACTCGATAGGTGATGCGCTCGGCGCGCAGGTCTTTGACCAGTTCATTGATCCGGCCGATTTCACTGAGTTGTTCCGAGCGGCTGATGGCGTCGTCCAGGGCGCGCCAGCCGCTGACCGTGGTGGCCAGAGTGAGCGCGAGGACTACGGCGAAGCCCAAGGCGAGCTTGGCGCCGACACTGATGTTGCCGAGCCTGTGATTGAGGTAGCCGAACATGGCGGGTCTCCGTCCAGTTGGTAGGGATGGGGTGCTGGCGTAGTGCCGGCATCTCATCCCTGCCAATCGGCGGAGGGCCTGTAGGACTTGACCTGAAACTTATGTAGGAAAATTCAGCGCAGACAGTGAGGTATCAAAGTCTGAACCGCCCAACCAGCCCTTGCAGGTGAGTACCCAGCCGAGCCAGCTCGACGCTGGAGCTGGCTGTCTCCTCACTTGCAGCGGAAGTCTGGTCGGAAATATCCCGAACATTCATCACGCTGCGGTTGATCTCTTCGGCAGTAGCACTCTGCTGCTCCGCCGCAGTGGCGATCTGCTGGTTCATGGCCTGGATCGACGAAACCGTGTGGGTGATGGTTTCCAGCGAACTGCCGGCGCGGCGGGTCAATTCGACGCTGCTGTCGGTCAGCTGACGGCTGGCGTCCATCACGCTGGCCACGCGCTGGGTGCCGCTTTGCAGGCCGGCGATCAGTTCTTCGATTTCTTCTGTGGACTGCTGGGTGCGCTGGGCCAGGCTGCGTACCTCGTCAGCCACCACCGCAAAGCCACGCCCGGCTTCACCTGCACGTGCCGCTTCGATGGCGGCATTGAGTGCCAGCAAGTTGGTCTGCTGGGCCACCGACTTGATCACGTCGAGCACACTGCCGATCTTGTCGCTCTCAGCCTTGAGCTGGTTCATCGCTTCGCTGGAGTTGACCACCTCGCCGGCCAGGCGCTCGATTTGCGCGACCGCCTCGCTGACCACACGATCACCCTCGCGTGCCTGCTGGTCGGCCATGGCGGCGGCTTCCGAGGCCTGCTCGGCATTACGCGCCACTTCATGCACGGTGGCCGCCATTTCGTTCATCGCGGTCGCTACCTGATCGGTCTCGACCTTTTGATTGTTGACCCCGGCGCTGGTCTGCTCGGTTACTGCCGACAGCTCTTCTGCGGCGCTGGCGATCTGTGTCACGCCATCGCCTATGCCGCCGATCAGCTCGCGCAGGCCTTGGGTCATGCGCTGCATGCTGGCTTGAAGCTGGCCGAGTTCGTCGCGGCGGGTCGAATGCAGGTCCTGGCGCAAGTCGCCGTTGGCCACGCGCTCGGCGGCAGCCAAGGTCTGTCGCAGGGGAATGATGATCTGCCGGGTGATGGCCCAGGCTGCGAGCAGGCCCAGCACCAAGGCCAGTGCGGTAGCACTGCCCAGCATGATCTTCGCCTGGCGCGTACCGGCATCGCGTACTTCGGTCTGCGAAATGGTCATCGCCTCGCTGGTCTGCAGCAGTACCGACCCTTGATCGGTCATGCGTTGCAGCGCCTGTTCGCTGGCGCCTTGGGCCGTGGCGAACTGGTTTACGGCGTCGCGGTAGGCGGCCAGTGCTGTGGCCGAATCGTCAAGGCTGGCAGCGTATTCGGCCGGCAACCTGGCGGGCAGTGCCTTGAGTTCGGTGAGGGCCTGGTCGATGGCCTTCAGTGCAGTCTGCTGGTACTCGGCGTTGCCGCTGTAGGTGTAGCCGCGCACCTGGAAGCGAGCCTGTTGCACCAGTGCACTGACTTCCACGGCATTTTGGTACTGGGTGATATCGCCGCCCTGCAGCAGGCGCTGTTGCACCCGGTTGATCAGCTCGACGGCCTTGTCGGCGCTGTCACCCAGTACGCCGCGAGCGGCGTCGCGGCGTTGAGCGGTTTGCTTGAGGTCGTTGAAGGCCTGCAGGTATTGGCTGACGGCAGCTTGTTGCTGTTGCAGGCGCTGGCGGTCAGTGGGTTGCTCGATTTGCCCGAGCATGAAGGTGATCTGGCGTTCGAGGTTGCCCAGGGCCTTTTCCAGCTCTGCGATGGCCGCATCGTTGCGGTCACGCTGGTAGTGCTGGCGGGCGATGCGCAGCTCCTGAGTGTACTGGTGGATCACCGAAATGTTGCCCAGCTTGTCGCCGCGCTCGGTGACGCTGTCCAGGCCCTGCCAACCGGTGAAGGTGATGGCCAGGGTCAGTAACAACACCAGGCCAAAGCCCAGCCCCAATTTGCGATTGACGCTTACATTGCCCAGCGATTGGGAAAACCATTGGTACATGTTCGACTCCCCGGCAGTGTGGCAGCACTGATTATTGTAGTGTTGCCAACACCATCGGCTTGCGCCGGGGAAACTTGATAGGGAGAAGTTGACCCGCTCGTCAGAAAATCCTTGAGAGCAAGGCAGTTACAGCAGTTTCCACACGCAAAATGCGATCACCCAGCTGAACGGGTGCCAGGCCAGCCTTGCCGAGCAACTCCACTTCGTAGGGGATCCAGCCACCTTCGGGCCCGATCGCCAGGGTGACTGGCCCTTCGACCGCGCGTGGGCAGGCCGGGTAGGGGCCCGGGTGGCCGACGAGGCCGAGGGTGCCATCGGCGATGGCAGGCAGGCGGTCTTCGACGAACGGTTTGAAGCGCTTCTCGATGATCACCTCGGGCAGCACCGTGTCACGGGCCTGCTCCAGGCCGAGAATGAGGTTCTCGCGAATGGTTTCAGGGTTGAGAAAAGGCGTTTGCCAGAAGCTTTTCTCGACCTTGTAGCTGTTGACCAGGATCAGCCGCGGCACACCCAGGGTCGCCACGGTCTGGAACAGCCGACGCAGCATCTTCGGTCGCGGCACGGCCAGCACCAGAGTCAGCGGCAGCTTGGCCGGCGGCTGCTGGTCGAAAGTGACTTCCAGTTCGGCTTCGTGTTTTTCCAGGCGCTGCACCGTGGCCTTGCCCATCAGGCCGTTGATGCGGCCCACGCGCAGGGTGTCGCCCACCGCGACGCGGTGAATATCCTGCATGTGGGTGAAACGCCGATCAGCGAGGACGACGCGGTCGGCCGAGACGAAATCGGCCTCTTCAAGGAGTAACAGGTTCACGGCTGGGTCGCTGGCGGCTGGTCGTTGTGGTCGTTGGTGGCTTCGTCGTCGGCATGGCTGCGCTTGCGGATCAGGCTGCCGCACAGCACGCCAATCTCGAACAGCAGCCACATCGGCACTGCGAGCAGGGTTTGCGAGAAGATGTCCGGCGGGGTGAGGATCATGCCGACCACGAAGCAGCCGATGATCACGTACGGGCGGACCTTTTTCAGGTACTTCACGTCGACCACGCCGATCCACACCAGCAGCACCACAGCCACCGGGATCTCGAAAGCGACACCGAAGGCAAAGAACAGTGTCATGACGAAGTCGAGGTAATTGGCGATGTCGGTCATCATCGCCACGCCTGCCGGGGTGGCAGCGGCGAAGAACTTGAACATCAGTGGGAACACCAGGAAATAGGCGAAGGCCATGCCGGCGTAGAACAGCAGGATGCTCGACACCAGCAACGGAATGGCGATGCGTTTTTCATGGCGGTACAGGCCTGGCGCGATGAAGCCCCAGATCTGCTGAAGAATGAACGGGATCGCCAGGAACAGCGAAACGATCATGGTCAGCTTGAACGGCGTCAGGAACGGCGAGGCCACGTCGGTGGCGATCATCGTCGCATTGGCTGGCAAGTGCTCGCGCAGCGGCGCCGACACCAAGGTGTAGATCTGCTGGGCGAAGGAAAACAGCCCGGCAAAGATCAGGAAGATGACCCCCACGCAGCGCAGCAGGCGGGTACGCAGTTCGGTCAGGTGCGAGACCAGCGGCATTGGCTGGTCGTGTTCCGGATTTTCGCTCATGGGGCTCGCGGCGGTTGGGGCTGTTCGGGCGGTTCAGGCGTGGTGGTCGGCGCTGCCGGTGCCGGCGTTTGCGCAGCGGCAGGCTGCGTGGCGACTGGCGGCTGTGCCGGCGGCATCTGCGGGTTGAGGATGCGCTTGGCTTCCTCTTCCATCTGCAAGATGTGCTCGTTATGCAACTGGCGGCGGATGTCGTCGGCGCCGATTTCGCGCTCGACCTCCCTCTTGATTGCATTGAAGCTGCGTTTCAGGCGCCCGATCCACAGCCCCGCGGTACGCGCGGCGCCAGGCAGGCGCTCGGGGCCGAGCACCAACAGGGCGACCAGGCCGACGAGCAGCAGCTCGCTGAAGCTGATGCCGAACATGGGTCAGTCTTTCCGCTGCGGCTCTTGGACCGGCTGGGCCTGGCCCTCGATGGTGTGGCCCTGTGGTTGCTGGGCAGTGTTCTGCACGGGGGGGACAGGCTGGGCTGGCGGAGGGGCCTGTTCGGCCGGCTTGTTTTCTTCGTCGTTCATGGCCTTGCGGAAGCCCTTGATCGATTCGCCCAGGTCACTGCCGAAGTTCTTCAGTTTCTTGGTGCCGAACACCAGGACCACGACGACCAGCAGGACGATCCAGTGTTTCCAGTCAAAAATACCCATTTCGTACTCCTGAAAATTGTCAGTGAACCTTCTGGTGCTGCTTTGCAGCCCTTTCGCGCCACACGGCCGCTCCCACAAGGTCCGCGTTACGCCGGTCCCTTGTGGGAGCAGCCTTGCGTGGCGAAAGGAGCGCACAGCGCCCCCAGAAATACATCAGGCAGATGGCTGCCGTGCCGCCTTCTCATCATGCCCGGACAAGCCAAAGCGGCGCTCCAGTTCATCTAGCACGGCCTGTGGGTGCTGGCCCAGCGCGCTGAGCATGACCAGGCTATGGAACCACAAGTCTGCGGTTTCATAGATGACATCACTGCAATCCTTGCTCACGGCGGCGTCTTTGGCCGCGATAATGGTCTCCACCGACTCTTCGCCGAGCTTTTCGAGGATCTTGTTCAGGCCCTTGTGGTACAGGCTGGCCACGTAGGAGCTGTCGGGCGCTGCGTTTTTGCGCGCTTCGAGCACTTCGGCCAGGCGGTTTAGGGTGTCGCTCATGTCAGTGTCCTGCGCTGTAGATGGCATGCGGGTCTTTCAGAACCGGGTCGACGGTTTTCCACTGGCCGTCTTCGTAGACGCGGTAGAAGCAGCTTTCACGGCCAGTATGGCAAGCGATATGGCCCAGTTGTTCGACCATCAGGATGATCACGTCGGCATCGCAGTCCAGGCGCATTTCATGCAGCTTTTGCACATGGCCAGACTCTTCGCCCTTGCGCCACAGCTTGCCACGGGAACGCGACCAGTAGATGGCGCGTTGTTCGGCGGCAGTCAGCGCCAACGATTCGCGGTTCATCCAGGCCATCATCAGCACGCGTCCGGTCTTGTGGTCCTGCGCGATCGCCGGTACCAGGCCATCGCTGTTCCACTTGATCTCGTCCAGCCAGTCTTTCATCGTCGACTCCAAAGCGGGCCCGTCCTGTACCGGGCCCTTTGCGCTAGTGTGCCAGCCAGCAGCGCGGCTGGCTATTGGCGCACGATCAGGTAAAGGCCTGCAGCCAGCATCAGCCAGGCTGGCCAGGCGGCCGGGGCAGCCAGGCTGGCAGCGTTGGCGGCACCGGTGGCCAGTACCGCACCGCCACCGAGCAAGCCGGCACCGAGCAGGCGCAGCGCCCAGCGGTCGCCTTGGCGACGGCGTTCCGGCAGGTGCGGGTCTTTCAGATGCGGCTGCGACAGGCGCTCAAGCAGGTCGCGGGCCATGCCGGCCAGGTGCGGCAGCTGCTCGACCTGCCCATGGATGTTGCCGAACACGGCCTTGGGGCTCATGCGCTCGCGCATCCAGCGTTCCAGGAACGGCTTGGCGGTGCTCCACAGGTCCAGGTCCGGGTACAGCTGACGGCCGAGGCCTTCGATGTTGAGCAGGGTCTTCTGCAGCAGTACCAGCTGTGGCTGGACTTCCATGTTGAAGCGCCGTGCGGTCTGGAACAGGCGCATCAGCACCTGGCCGAAGGAAATATCCTTTAACGGTTTTTCGAAGATCGGCTCGCACACGGTACGAATTGCCGCTTCGAACTCATTGACCTTGGTATGTGCCGGTACCCAGCCCGAGTCGATGTGCAACTGGGCGACACGGCGGTAGTCGCGCTTGAAGAAAGCGATCAGGTTGCGCGCCAGGTAGTCCTGGTCCTCGGCAGTGAGGCTGCCGACGATGCCGCAGTCGATGGCGATGTACTGCGGGCTCCACGGCTTGACTGTGCTGACGAAGATGTTGCCCGGGTGCATGTCGGCGTGGAAGAAGCTGTCGCGGAACACCTGGGTAAAGAACACCTCGACACCACGCTCGGCCAGCATCTTCATGTCGGTACGCTGGTCGGCCAAGGTCGCCATGTCGGTCACCGGCACGCCGTAGATCCGCTCCATTACCAGCACTTTCGGCCGGCACAGGTCCCAGTACACCTGGGGCACGTACATCAGCTCGGAACCTTCGAAATTACGCCGCAGCTGGCTGGCGTTGGCCGCCTCGCGCAGCAGGTCGAGCTCGTCGTAGATGGTCTTTTCGTAGTCGCCGACGATTTCCACAGGGTGCAGGCGGCGAGCGTCGGCCGAGGCGCGCTCGGCGGCCTTGGCGATGAGGAACAGCCAGGCCAGGTCCTGGGCGATGACCGGCTTCAGGCCCGGGCGTACCACCTTGACCACGACCTCTTCGCCGCTTTTGAGGCGGGCGGCATGCACCTGGGCCACCGAGGCCGAGGCCAGCGGCTCGACGTCGAAGCGGCTGAACACTTCGCCAACCTTGGCGCCGAGCTGATCTTCGATCATCGCCACGGCTTGTTTCGGGTCGAACGGCGGTACGCGGTCCTGCAGCAGCATCAGCTCGTCGGCGATGTCGGTGGGCAGCAGGTCGCGGCGCGTGGACAGCAACTGGCCGAACTTGATGAAGATCGGCCCCAGGTCCTGCAGCGCCAGGCGCAGGCGTGCACCACGGCTGAGTTCGGAGGGTTTGCGCGGCAGCCAGCGCCATGGCATCAGCAGGCGCAGGCTGGCCAGCCACCAGGGCAGCAGGGGCTGATCGAACAACAGGTCATCGAGACGGTAGCGGATTACCACGCGCTGGATGCGAAAAAGACGGCGGACGGCGAGCAGCTTCATGCGTTATCGCTGGTATCAAGGGATCGGGAGAGGCGCAGCAGGCGCGCCTCGAGGCGTTCGATATCGAGCTTGAGGGTGTCGAGCTGGCTGAAAGCGGCTTCGGCTTCACGCTGGCCCACCAGGGTGCGTGATTCCTCGGCCAGGTATTCCGACAGGTTCTGGCTGAACCGTGCCAGGCCTTGGCGGGTCCAGCGTGCGCGCAGGCGGATGTGGCCGGCGAGCATTGCCGTGGCGACCGGGCCAAGCCAGCGCTGCAGTTCGTGTTCCCAGTCCAGCTCCAGGTCCTGCAGCACGCCGAACAGGTCGAGCAGCACGGCGCTGTCACCATGCAGTTCGACCTGCGGGCTGTGCAACACGGCAGTCTTGTCCCTGGCCACGGCCAGTTGCACCAGGCTGCCGGCTGGGGCGCGCAGGCTGCAGTCGACCTCGCCCTCCCAGTGGGCGGCAAGCATCAGGCCTTCTTCATCGGGCAGGATGAACACCTGCAGGGCCGGTTGGCGGCAGTCGATCTCGATGACCTTGCCCTCAAGCGCGGCCAGGCGCGGCAGAGCCGTGCTGTCCATGCGCAGGACGCGGTTCAGGCCATGTTCGACACTGGCGAGCAGCCCGGCCAGCAGCATCAGGGCTTGATTCCCCGGTGCACGGCAACGATACCGCTGGTCATGTTGTGGTAGGTGACGCGGTCGAAACCGGCCTCGACCATCATGCTTTTCAGGGTTTCCTGGTCGGGGTGCATGCGGATCGACTCGGCGAGGTAACGGTAGCTCTCGGAGTCATTGGTGATCAGCTTGCCGGCCAGCGGCATGAAGGCGAACGAGTAGGCATCGTAGGCCTTGGACATCAGCTTGTTGGTCGGTTTGGAGAACTCCAGGATCAACAGGCGCCCGCCCGGCTTGAGCACGCGCAGCATCGAGCGGATGGCTTGGTCCTTGTGGGTGACGTTGCGCAGGCCGAAGGCGATGGTCACGCAGTCGAAGTGGTTGTCCGGGAACGGCAGCTTTTCGGCGTCGGCCTGGACGAACTCGATGTTGCCAGCCACGCCGCGGTCGAGCAGGCGGTCACGGCCGACCTTGAGCATCGAATCATTGATGTCGGCGAGCACCACCTGGCCCGTCGGGCCGACCAGGCGCGAGAACTTGGCGGCGAGGTCGCCGGTGCCGCCAGCGATGTCCAGCACGCGGTTGCCGGCGCGCACGCCCGACAGCTCGATGGTGAACCGCTTCCACAGGCGGTGCATGCCGCCGGAGAGCACGTCGTTCATCAGGTCGTACTTGGCGGCCACAGAGTGGAACACTTCGGCGACTTTCTTCGCCTTCTGGCTTTCAGGGACGTCCTGGTAGCCGAAATGGGTGGTGGGTTCGGCGTGGTCGCCTTTGCGCTGGTCGTTCATATCGCTTCACCGGAAAAAATTACCGCCATTCTAGGGCGAACGGGCGGATTTGTCTTGGCGGGGTGTGCCTTGGGGCAGGGGCGGGCATAATGCAGATTATGTCTACATACCCAGGAACACCCGCATGACCCAGATCAGCGTCGAACGCAAACACTCCCTCGGCCGCGATGCCGCCCGCGCCAAGGCCGAAGCGCTGGTCGACAAGCTCAGCCGCGAATACGACCTCAAGGCCACCTGGAACGGTGACCGGGTCGATGTGGCACGCAGCGGCGCCAACGGCAGCGTGCACATTGGCGAGGACAGCATCCGCGTCGAACTGAAACTCGGCATGATGCTGTCCATGATGGGCGGCACCATCAAGAGCGAGATCGAGCGGGCGCTGGACAAGGCACTGGCGTGAAGGTTGCCGCCATTTGGCGTCTACCGTGATGCAGGCGGGAACGGAATGATGTCTGCGATCTGGGCCAGGCGCAGGTCGCCCCGGTAGATGGCGATACGTTCCTTGGCGTTGGGCGCCAGTTCCAGGCTGGCGTCTCGGCCTTTTTCACGGGGGGCCCGGAATTTGAGGTGCCCTTTGACGAAGTCATGGGCTTTGGCATCCGGGCTACGGTAGTGGAAGTGTGCTTCCCACAGCACTGCACGCGGTGCTTGTGTGTCCCTGATCTCATACACATCGAGGTAGTCGTTGGCGTGGCGAAGCGGCCTGCGGATGACGCTCGGTGCAATCGAGACTCGCCGCTGCTCCAGCAGATAGCGCAAGGCGGTGCTGTCTGGATGTCGGGTGTTCAGGTAGGCGTTGGTGAGCAGTTGCTGCTTCCGTTCGCCGACCCTTGCCACCGCCTGGCGCAGCTGGCTGACCAGGTCGCTGTCGATGCCGGCCAATCGCTGTGACAACTCCTCCATGTCGTTGATCGGCCAGTCCAGGAAGTCATTCAGGCTATTGGGCTGGTCTGCATAGCGTGCCGCGAAGGCGATTTTCTCATCGACCTGCGCCAACAGCTGCCTGGCATCCTGGCGAAGTTGCGCCAAGTCGGGCTCGGCGGCACGCGGTCGGGCGGTCTGTTCGTGCCATTCGTTACCGCTGCGTTCGTAATTGCCCGCCGGTTGCTGGTTGATCGGGTTGCGTTGGACGGCGTGGTCGCCTTGTGCCTCCACCAGCGCCGGGCGGTGCCCTACCCGGATCACCGTACGCCTGCCTGGCGTGGCACGGTGCAGTGCCCGTGGCGGCGGTGGCAGGATACCTTTATCAAGGTCGGCCAGCGCAGTGCTCAGTTGCGCCTCGGTCGTGTTGACCAATGTGTTCAACTCGGTGATGTACTCATCCAGGATTGTCCGGTCCAGCGCCGGATCGCTGAAAGATTGCATGTAGTGGGCCTTGTCGAGGATCGCGCGATACCTGCGCAAGACGTCGTCCAGCACCTCGGTCTTGTCCTCGGGAGATACCTCGGCCATGGCCAGGCCATCGTGGCTCCAGATCGTACGGCTCAATTCGTTGTTGCTGAGTACCTCCCGCAATGGCAGCAGGTTGTCGGCCGCTTCAGGCGTCAGCACAGTTTTGTCCACGGTGAGGTAGGCCAGGTCGCTGAGTAGCTGCGCGCGTATTACCAGCGTCGAGTAGGTACGCTGCTTGATGACCCGGTCGAGTTTGCCGGCTTTGTCCACATAGTCGACCTTGGGGTTTTCCAGTGCTTCCGGTATGGCCCGGTCCAGCCGCTGGCTGACCACGAGCAGTCGGCGCGTGGCCTGGAGTGAATTTTGCACGCAGGTTCGATAGTCGACATAGCGTTGTAGCTGCTCGGGACCCTGCGGCAATCGGTGCAGCTTATTGGCCTGCGTGACCAGTTGTTCATGGTCGACCTGTTCCAGCAGGCGGCGGCACAACACTATGTCGTTTTCGATGGCGGCCTCGAGCCACGTGCTGTACCGCCTGGCGTTGGTGCCGGTGGCGTCGAGCCGGAGGAAGCGTGGTTCAGTCAGTTCCATGTAGGTGCGCACGTTTGCTTCCAGCACTGCGCCCTGCTTCTCCAGGAAGAGGGCCGAAGCCCTGAGCTCGGTGACAAGTTGCCTGCGTCGGGCCAGCAGCTCCTGTTTTTGCAACAACAGTGCCGCTGGCGGGTTTGTACGTGCTTGCGCCGGCAGGGCCAGGAGCGCCAGGCTGTAGTCCGTGGCAAGATCATCATAGTCGGTGAGTCGCTGGCGGTTGCGCTCCAGCAAGGGCTTCAGCTTCGCTAGCTCTTCGATATTGCGCGAAGCGGTTTCGCGCAGTTGGTTATAACGCTGTTGGTTTTCAGCATTGATTGACTTGCTGGTCCTGGGCATGCCTCCAGCGAGCTTCAGGTTGATTGCCCACTCGCCATTCCAGCGTGCCAGCCAAGGGCCTCGGCTGCGTTCACGGCCAACGATGTGATAGTTGTCGGGCGCGCCCTGCCAGTGTGAAACCCACTCGTCATTGCTTTGCTCGGGGCCGACAATCTGTATGCCGCCCCAGGTCTCCTGTACCTCGTATGCCGCCCCTTGCAGCTTCACGAAATGGCGGCCGGCGATTTCATACAGACCACGCAGGCGTCCCCTGGATAGGGGCGTCAGCCCCTCCAGCGAGCGACTGGCCTGAAGCCCGATCAGCGCTTGTCGAGCTGACGGTGACAGGTTGCCCACGCGCTGGTTGTCGTGCCAGCTGTAAAGCCGCACAGGTGTGGGGCTTTGTTCCTGCGCCGGCGTTTCTTCGCTGGTAATTTCCGGTTCGGACGGTTCGACGAAGCGAAGTGGCGGCGCCGACGGGTGATCGGCGACAGTGGGCGCATTGCGGTGGGCCAGGAGCATGGCCAGGTCGGTCAGAAGGTCGGTCGCTGCCACAATCCGTGCTTCGTCGGTCCCGTTGGCCAGCGCCGACAGGTCATCCTTGGCGGCCGAGAGCGCCAGTATCAGCCACGTCAGGCTGGCCAGGGGGCCGTGCCAAAGCAGGCTGACGGTGTTGAAGAGTGACCCTGCAACCTGGCTGACCAATGCCGATTTCTCTTGCGCGTTGGACAGGCTGCTGCGCAACGCGGCCAGGCGCATAGCTTCGATTCTGGCTTCGAACAGGTGGGTGTCCAGGTCGGTCGACCAAGGGGCGAATTGGGCTGCGACCGGTTGCCTGAGTTGCTCGATGAGCTTGTCCACCACCAGGCTTTCACCGCCCAGCAGGCCGGCCAGCGCTTCCAGCCTCGGGTGCAGGTGGGGGTGAGTGAAGCCGCCGTTCGCGTAGACCTCGCGTACGTCGTCATTCAGCCATTCCAGGGTGCTTTGCTGCAACTCACCGTCGCGGCGGATGGCGACCATCATCTGATCGAGATCGGTGAACTGCAGCAGATTCTGGTCGGCATAGAACGGTCGGTACAGCACCCAGCCATGGCTGGCGGGAAGCTTGATCAAGAACATGCCGTGGGCTCTGTCACTGACCGAAGTGCCGGGGGCACACAGAAAAGCCAGGGGGGCGATATGCAGTGGCTGGGCATCATTACTGCCTTGGCAGAACGCCAGCAGCGCATTGCTCGCGGGTTCGCTCAGCTGCCCCTGGATGTTGGCCTTGAGGGTACTGAATAGCAGGTTGCCTCGCCATTCCCTGGCGTGTTGGCGGATCCGCTCTTGCCTGCGTGGTTCAACAGCGACGATAGCCTCCAGGTAATGAGGGTACTGGCCGCCGACGTCGACTTCGTGAATCAATGCCCTGATCTGTTCGAGGCTCAACCATGCGTCGGTGTTTACGCCGCCGGGAACGGTGACTCCGGTCATCACTTCGCCAGCGCCCAGGTGCAATCGGGAGATGGCCAGGTCGGTCAGGCTTTCGTCTCGCACGTGCAGCGACTGCGAGCCTTGGACGCTGCTGCCGATGATGGCCTGTGAAACGCTGATGAGTACCTGGTCGGGGTCATGCTGCGCGACTGTCGGGTAGCGGCTTTGCAGTTCCTCGCGCAGGCGGCGGTTGGCATAGCGCTGGAGGTCGTCGATATCGCCGAGTGATGTCGAACCCTTGGACTGCCCCTGGCGTGCGGCAAGCTCGAGCAATGCCGTGTGGTAGGCGTAGCGGCTGCTGGCATCAGCGGTGGATAGCCAGGCCGGCAGGCCGACACTGGGCAGGCCTTGTGCCGCGTGTGCCTGGTTGAGGAAGTACGCGCTTGGGTCAGTCAGCTGGTGTAGCTGGTTCTGCAGGTCGCTGATCGAGGTCAGGTGCCCAAGACGCAAACGCCTGATGTTGTCGAGCAGCGTGTTGAGCAGCTGCCTGGCCTGGAAGGCAAATGGGTTTCCCACAACAGCAGTCTGGCCCCAGGTCAGTCCATCGAACTGATAGCGCTGCGCCAGTTCTTCCTTGAGTGCGCGGGTAAAGGCCGGCAGGTCGGTAAAGCTGCGAACCTTGCCACCTGGCTTGCACCACAGGAGCCGTCCTTGCGGACCTTGGGTCGTGGACAGCAGCAGATCCGGCAGGGTCACAGGCAGGTTGTTGCCCGCTGTCGTCAGGTTCACATTCACCGCACAGATGGAAATGCCTTCGGGAATATCGGCGAGCAGGGCGTACAGGGTGGCCCTGCCAGCTGCGTCCAGCCCCTGATTTTGCAGGTTGCAGAGCAGTGCGGCCTGGATGGTGTGCTCAAGCCAGCGCATGCGACTGACTTGGCTGGCTTCGTCGAGGCCGTTCCAGAAACCGATCTGGGCGTGCTGGAACTGCTCCAGCCATGCACCCAGCAGGCTCTCCAGGCCGTCGTTGAGCCTGGCCAGGTCCAAGGTGATCTCGGGATGTCTGGCCTTGTCCGTACCTTGCTCCTGTGCGTGAAACACCCGAGGTGGGGCGATGCTTGGCAGGTCCGCGGCGGTCAACTGAAGGCGGCTGCCTGCGAGGAGGTGATCCAGCAGCACATCCAGCAGCGCACGCTGCGCAGTAACACCGTCCAGAGAGGGGAGGATGACGAAGTCATCGAGCGATGTCAGCTGAGGGTGGTTACTGCTTATCCATGGGTAATGGTCGATGAGCACCTTGAACCCTTCGTGGGACAGAACATCGCGCAGCTTCGGGCGTTCTGCGAAACAGGCTGCGACCTTTTGCTTGAACGTTTCTTCGCGGGCGGTGGGGGTTTCGGTCATGGCATCGGCTCCGGTCAAGTGGAGGTGACGACGCTAGCGTGTCGGTGCGCGCTGCCCGCGGTAGATGAATAGGGCAAGCAACACCTTAGGGTGAGGTTTCTAATTTTCTTCCCTACCTTGTGCACAAGCCCAACCTCCATGGGCGGTTCCTCCCTCCACTCATGAGCATGAGGTACAGAACATGGCCAAAGTGAATGTGAAGAAGAAAGACGAAGCCCAGAGCACCTTGGGCGAGGTGCGCGGCTACGCGCGCAAGATCTGGCTGGCGGGCATCGGCGCTTATGCGCGGGTCGGTCAGGAAGGTTCCGACTACTTTCAGGAACTGGTGAAGGCCGGTGAAGGTGTCGAGAAACGCGGCAAGAAGCGCATCGACAAAGAGCTGGATGCCGCCAACAACCAGATCGACGAAGCGACCCAAGAAGTCAGTCGTGTACGTGGCAAGGTCGAAATTCAACTCGACAAGATCGAAAAAGCTTTCGACGCACGGGTAGGTCGCGCCTTGAATCGCCTTGGCATTCCGTCTAAACATGACGTTGAGGCGTTGTCCATCAAGCTTGAACAGCTGCATGAGCTGCTCGAGCGCGTCGCGCACAAACCATAAGGAGAGCAGGATGGCTGGCAAGAAGAATTCCGACAAAGAAGGCAGCTCCTGGATCGGCGGGATCGAGAAGTACTCCCGTAAGATCTGGCTGGCGGGGCTGGGTATCTATTCGAAGGTCGACCAGGACGGGCCGAAGCTGTTCGACTCGCTGGTGAAGGATGGCGAGAAGGCCGAGAAGCAAGCCAAGAAAACCGCTGAAGACGTGGCAGAAAGCGCCAAGTCCTCGACCACGTCGCGTGTGTCTGGCGTGAAGGACCGTGCACTGGGCAAGTGGAGCGAACTCGAAGAGGCCTTCGACAAGCGCCTGAACAGCGCCATCTCGCGTCTGGGCGTACCGAGCCGCAACGAGATCAAGGCCCTGCACCAGCAGGTCGACAGCTTGACCAAGCAGATCGAGAAGCTGACCGGCGCCTCGGTCACCCCGATCTCCTCGCGTTCCGCAGCGGCCAAGCCGGCGGCGAGCAAGGCAGCGGCCAAGCCATTGGCCAAGCCAGCAGCTAAAACGGCGGCGGCTAAACCTGCAGCTAAAACTGCAGCGGCCAAGCCTGCTGCCAAACCAGCGGCCAAGGCAGCGGCAAAACCGGCTGCCAAGCCTGTTGCAGCCAAGCCTGCCGCAGCGAAGAAGCCAGCAGTGAAGAAGGCCCCGGCCAAACCAGCGGCCGCCAAGCCGGCAGCACCGGTGGCCAGTGCCGCTCCGGCCGCTACCGCAGCACCGGCGCCTACTGCGGCCCCGGCTAGCAACCCGCCTTCGGCTCCGGCCAGCACCGGGTCTCTGCTCTGATAGCGGTGTAACGCCCTTCGCGGGTAAACCCGCTCCCACAGATATAGCGCCGGATCAAGCATCAGCGCTGTCCCTTGTAGGAGCGGGTTTACCCGCGAAGGCGGCGGTGCAGCAATACATCTCCTACTGGCTTACCCCTCCAGATACCGCACTGCCAACTCCTCGGCAGCGGCCCGTGCCTGCTCCTGCAGATGCGGCGCCACCAGCATCATCACCTGATACACCACGATCCCCACATCGCCCTCGCGCCCCAGCACCCGCTGGTAGTCCAGGGAGAACATCAAGGTCAGGGTGATCTGTTCCACCAGTTGCCCCAACGCTTGCGTCCCACTGACCACTTGCCCCTGGCCCTTGAGGCTGGCCAGCAGTGCCGCCAGCGTACGCTTGAGCGCATTGATCAGGCTGCGCATGCCCCGTGCCAGCTTGGGCAGGCGCCCGGTCAGGTTGGACAGGTCCTGGAACAGAAAACGGTACTGCGCCATGCGCTCGACGATCAGGTGCAGGAACAGCCAGTAATCCTCGGCCTCCAGGCGCACCTCCAGGGGTGGGTCGAGCAACGGCATCAGCGCTTCCTCGAAGCGGTCGAACAGCCCGTGAATCAAGGGTTCCTTGCCATGGAAGTGGTAGTACAGGTTGCCCGGGCTGATGCCCAGTTCGTTGGCGATCTCCAGTGTCGATACATTCGGTTCGCCCTGTGAGTTGAACAGCTGCAGGGCGCATTCAAGGATACGGTCGCGGGTCTTCATCCAGTCGGCTTGCTCATCGGGTCAGGACATAGGTGCCTGGCGCAGGGCCCAGCGGTGGATAGGTCGCGTTGCCCAGCTCCGTGCGTGGTGCCTTGAGCGGGCCGGAACGTGGCGTGATCCACTCCAGCCACAGCGGCCACCAGCTGCCGTCGCGGCGCTGTGCGTCATGGAACCAGGCGCGTGGGTCGCTCGAGAGCTTGGGGTTCTCCAGGTAATACGCCTTGGGGTTGCCGGGTGGGTTGATGATGCTCTGGATGTGCCCGCTGTTGGCCAGCACGAACTGCCGGTCGCCACCGAGCAGCAAGGCCGAGCGATATACCGCGTCCCATGGCGTGATGTGATCGTTGCTGCCAGCCACGGTGAAGCTGTCGAGGTCGACCTGCTTGAGATCGATCGGTGTGCCGCACACCTCCAGGCCTGCGGGGTGGGTCAGCGGGTTGACCTTGAAGAAGTCCAGCAGGTCGCCATGCAGGGCGGCTGGCAGGCGTGTGCTGTCGGCGTTCCAGTAGAGAATGTCGAAGGCCGGCGGGGTCTTGCCGAGCAGGTAGTTGTTGACCCAGTAATTCCAGATCAAGTCGTTGGGCCGCATCCAGGCAAAGATCCGTGCCACCTCGCCGCCGTCCAGCACGCCGCGCTGGTACGAGCGACGCTTGGCCGCCTCGATGGTCTGCTCGTCGGCGAACAGGCTTGCAGGGCTGTCGAACTTGCTGTCGAGCAGGCTGACCAGGTAAGTGGCGCTACGTATCCGGCGCAGCTGGTGCTTGGCTTGCAGATGGCCCTGCAGCGCGGCCATGGTCAGCCCGCCGGCGCAGGCCCCCATCAGGTTCGGGTCGCGGTTACCGCTGATGCTGCGGCAGGCGTTGAGCGCTTCTTCCAGCGCCTGTACATAACTCGAAAGGCCCCACTCACGGTGGCGTGGGTCGGGGTTGCGCCAGCTGACCATGAACACCTGCAGGCCGTTCTTCAGCATGAACTGGACGAAGCTGTTGGTCGGTTGCAGGTCGAAGATGTAGAACTTGTTGATCTGTGGCGGCACCACCAGCACAGGCCGGGCATGTTGTTTTTCGCTCATCGGCTTGTACTGGATCAGCTCCAGCAGTTCGTTGCGAAACACCACGGCGCCGGGGGTGGCAGCCAGATTGCCGCCGACTTCGAAGGCGCGCTCATCGACCTGACGCGGCAGGCCGTCGTTGTGGCGCAAGTCGTCGAGCAAGTGAGCAACGCCCCGCACCAGGCTCTGCCCGCCGGTGTTGAACAGTTCCTTGACCGCCAGCGGGTTGAGCAGCGAGTTGCTCGGTGCCAGGGCGTCGTTGATCAGGTTGAACAGAAAATGCGCACGGGCCCGGTCATCGTCGTCCAGGTGGCTTTCCTCGATCCACAGGCGGGTCTGTTTCTGCCAGGCCAGGTAGGCCTGCAGGCCGCGCCGGTAGAACGGGTTCTGGCTCCACGTAGGATCGCTGAAACGTGCATCACGCGCGCTCGGCTGATAGGGCGTGTCGCCGAGCATCACCCGGCCCAGCTGGCCGCCCAGGGCCACCAGGTGGCGGGCGGTGTGCAGCGGGTTGAGCAAGCCATGGCGGCCTACGCTGCGCAAGGTGGAAATCAGGTCGCGACCGCGCACGCCAAGGATGGCGTTCTGCACATTCATGCTGGTGGCGGGGAGCGTTGACGTTCCTTTGGCCGGCTTTTCTTTCATGGCAACAACTCCCTTGTCAGGCCACGGTCGTACTCATCAGTTGTGCTCTTGCAACAGCAAGCAACAATTCAGCCACCAGAGGCCGGACTGGGATGCATGACCGCGCGCTGACGTTCTTGCTGGAGAAACTTCATGATAATGGGGGCGACTGCCTCGGCCCGGGTGATCAGGAACAGATGACCGTCGTCGATAATGTGTAGCTGGGCATTGGGAATTCGCCAGGCCAGCAGGCGCATGTTGATCAGCGGGATCAGCGGGTCGTCGTCGCCGGCCAGCACCAGGGTTGGCTGCTGGATCTTGTGCAGCCAGTGAATGCTGGTCCAGCCCAGCCCGGCAAACAGCTGCCAGTAGTAGCCCAGCTTGCCGCCCGAGCGCACCTTGGCCGCATGGTGCATGGCCAGCTCCGGGTCGCGGCGGAAACCGCCGCCATAGATCATCGGCGCGATACGGATGACATGCGATGGCTGCACGTAGCGCCTTGGGCTGGCCATCATCCACAGCACCTTGGGCTTGCCCGGCACCATCACTGCACCTGCAGCGGTGGCTGCCAGCACCAGCTTCTTGCAGCGCTCGGGGTAGTCATGGGCAAACTGCTGGGCCAGGGCGCCGCCCCAGGACACGCCGATGACATTGACCTGGCCGTAGTCCAGGTAGTCGAGCATGCGTGCGGTCAGCTTGGCCAGGCCGGGAAAGCGGTAAGGGTGGCGCGGGGTGGACGAACCACCCACACCGGGGACGTCGAAGGCGATGACTTCCAGGTCCGGGTCCAGTGCCTCGATGAACGGGAACACCAGCTCCAGGTTGGCGCCGATGCCGTTGAAGATCAGCAGCGGCGTCAGGTGCGGCTTGCCCGGGCGCACCGCGGTACGGATGGATTGGTCGTCCAGCTCGACGGTGCGGAATATGTAGGGTAGCGGCATGCGCGTGGCTCTGTGGCTTGATAATGCACCGTGGCACGCTCCGCGCGCCACGGCATTGCGACTCAACGCTCGTGGACGTAAGTCCCCGGTGCAGCCTCGCCGGCGGCATACGCGCGGTTGCCCAGGCGCGTCGGGGCCTTTTTCAGCTCGCCGGCGCGTTCGCCCAGCCAGGTTTGCCAGTACAGCCACCAGGAGTCGGCATGCTTTTCGGCGTTCTCCTGCCAGGCCACCGGGTCGCCCGGGCGGTCGGCGCCGGTCATGAAGCGGGCCTTGGGGTTGCCTGGCGGGTTGAGAATGCTCTGGATGTGGCCGCTGTTGGACAGCACGAACTCGATCTTGCCGCCGAACAGGTGCGCCGAGCGGTAGCACGACTGCCACGGGGTGATATGGTCGGAGGTGCCGGCGACGCTGAAGATGTCGCACTGGACTTTCTTCAGGTCGATGGCAGTGCCGCACACTTCCAGGGCATCCGGGCGGATCAGCGGGTTGTTCTTGAACAGCTCGATCAGGTCGCCGTGGAAGGCGGCGGGCAAGCGCGTGGTGTCGTTGTTCCAGAACAGGATGTCGAACACCGGTGGCTCGTTGCCGAGCAGGTAGTTGTTGACCCAGTAGTTCCAGATCAGGTCGTTGGGCCGCATCCAGGCGAACACCTTGGCCATGTCGCTGCCTTCAAGCACCCCGGACTGGTAGGAGTGGCGCTTGGCAGCCTCGAGCGTCTGCTCATCGACGAACAGCGCGACCTCGGTGTCCATGGTGGTGTCCAGCACGCTGACCAGCAGGGTCAGGGCGTTGACTTTCTGCTCGCCCAGCGCGGCGTAGTGGCCGACCAGAGCGGTGCAGGTGATGCCACCGGAGCAGGCGCCGAGCATGTTCAGGTCCTTGCTGCCGGTGATCGCCAGTACCGCGTCGACCGCTTCCTTGAGGGCATCGATGTAGGTCGACAGGCCCCATTCACGCTGGGCCTTGGTCGGGTTGCGCCAGCTGATGATGAAGGTCTGTTGCTGCGAACGCAGGCAGAAGCGCGCCAGGCTCTTTTCCGGGCTCAGGTCGAAGACGTAGAACTTGTTGATCTGCGGGGGCACCACCAGCAGCGGGCGGGCATGCACCTGCTCGGTGATGGGGCTGTACTGGATCAGCTCCAGCACATCGTTGCGGTAGACCACGGCGCCTTCGCTGGTGCCGAGGTTCTTGCCGACCTCGAACGCGTCCATGTTGACCTGGCTGGGCATGCCGCCGTTGTTGACCACGTCCTTGGCCAGGTTGGACAGGCCGTCCAGCAGGCTCTTGCCGCCGGTTTCGAAGAAGCGCTTGACCGCCGCCGGGTTGGACAGGGTGTTGGTCGGCGCCATGGCTTCGGTCATCAGGTTGATGACGAACTGGCCACGGCTGATGTCCTGGGGCGACAGGTCGCTGTTGCCGATCCACTCCTGCAGCTCCTTGCGCCAGGCCAGGTAAGTCTGCAGGTAACGGCGGTAAAGCGGGTTGTTGCTCCAGGCCGGGTCCTGGAAGCGACGGTCGTCGCCTTCCGGGGCGAGGTTGGACTTGCCCAGCAGCACGTTCTTCAGCTCAAGGCCGAAGTGCGCCACATGTTTGGCACTGTGCAGCGGTTGGCGCAGGGCCTGACGCAGCACGGTACGCGCAGAGCTCAGCAGGTCCTTGCGGCGGATGCCGATGACCGGGTTCAGCCCCAGGGTGTTTTCCGAGGCTTGCCGCTGCAACTCATCGTTGTTCTTGTTACTCATCTACGACGCTCCGTTGTCCTGAGACGAGTACCGGATTGCTGTGGCGCAATGCACAGCGGACAGCCCGGTACCACTACTCGGGTGACCAGTGATAAGGAACAGCGGTGCTGCGGGCCGGATGCATTCGGCGATGAGCTGCGGGGGATTCTGCGTGTGAAGACAGCCTGCTTTCGCTCGCGACCTCTACATACCGGCCAGTGCCTGATTGCCCTGAAGGCGATGCAGGGAACTTGCCAGCTCCATTGGTTACCCGACTTTCATGTAATGCGCAAGACAACCCGTTGAAGAGTTGTCTGTAAGGCATTCAAACAGATGAGATTAGAAAATGCGCTCTAAAGCCTGGGAAGCTTGAGCTAGAGCATGAGTTTGACCACCGATTCGGCCGGGTCGCGGGACTTGCCGGCCTTGTGCAGCTCATCGAGGTACTCGGCCCATAGCTGCTCCTGGCGCAGGCACAGTTGCTCGAGGTACTCCCAGGTGAACAGGCCGCTGTCATGGCCGTCGTCGAAGGTCAATTTCAGTGCATATTGGCCAGCAGGTTCCAGGCCGGCCAGGCCGACGTTGATCTTGCCAAATTGCAGGATGGGATTGCCGTGCCCCTGGACTTCGGCGGAAGGCGAGTGCACACGCAGGAATTCGGCGGGTAGCTGATAGACCTCGCCGGGGGCGTAGGTGAGGCTGAGGGTCTTGGAGGCTTTGTGCAGGTTGATGGCGGTGGGCAGGCGAGCCATGGTCTGGAGTCTCTTGAGAGCTGATGGTGCAAGCTTCGAGTGATTCAGGCCATTGTGCAAGGGGGCCGCAAAGCGGCCCCCTGCGGTCTTACAGGATGTAGCGCGACAGGTCTTCGTTCTGTGCCAGCTCACCCAGGTGGCCATTCACATACGCCGCATCGATGAGAATCGGTGCTTCGTCGTGGGTGCTGGCCAGGTCACCGGCACTGAACGACACCTCTTCGAGCAGGCGCTCGAGCAGGGTGTGCAGGCGGCGAGCACCGATGTTCTCGGTCTTCTCGTTGACCTGGTAGGCGATTTCGGCCAGGCGCTTGATACCGTCGGCGGCGAACTCGATGTTCAGGCCTTCGGTCTTCAGCAGCGCACTGTACTGCTCGGTCAGCGAGGCGTGCGGCTCTTGGAGGATGCGCTCGAAGTCTTCCGGGGTCAGCGCCTTGAGCTCTACACGAATCGGCAGGCGGCCTTGCAGCTCTGGCACAAGGTCGCTTGGCTTGCTCAGGTGGAACGCACCGGAGGCGATGAACAGGATGTGGTCGGTCTTGACCATGCCCAGCTTGGTGTTGACGGTACAGCCTTCGATCAGCGGCAGCAGGTCGCGCTGCACGCCCTCGCGGGATACATCGGCGCCGCCGACATTGCCACGCTTGGCCACCTTGTCGATTTCGTCGATGAACACGATGCCGTGCTGCTCGACTGCTTCCAGGGCCTTGCCCTTGAGTTCTTCCTCGTTGACCAGGCGGCTGGCTTCTTCGTCACGCACCATCTTCAGTGCTTCCTTGACCTTCAGCTTGCGGGTCTTGCGCTTGCCCTTGCCCATGTTGGCGAACAGGCTTTGCAGCTGGTTGGTCATCTCTTCCATGCCGGGTGGCGCGGCGATTTCGACGCCCATGTTCTCGGCGACTTCGATCTCGATTTCCTTGTCGTCCAGCTGGCCTTCGCGCAGGCGCTTGCGGAACAGCTGGCGGGTGTTGGAATCGGTGCTGGTCTGCGCGGCTTCCTCGCTGAAGCTGCTGACCCGCGCCTGCGGCAGCAGGGCGTCGAGGATGCGGTCTTCGGCGGCGTCTTCGGCACGGTGGCGTACGCGGACGATTTCCTGCTCGCGCAGCATTTTCAGCGCGGCATCGGCCAGGTCACGGATGATCGACTCGACGTCGCGGCCGACGTAGCCGACTTCGGTGAACTTGGTCGCTTCGACCTTGAGGAACGGCGCGTTGGCCAGCTTGGCCAGGCGGCGGGCGATTTCGGTCTTGCCGACGCCGGTCGGGCCGATCATCAGGATGTTCTTCGGCGTCACTTCGGCACGCAGCTCGGCGGGGAGCTGCATCCGCCGCCAGCGGTTGCGCAGGGCGATGGCAACGGCGCGCTTGGCGTCGTCCTGGCCGATGATGTGGCGGTTGAGTTCGTGGACGATCTCGCGGGGGGTCATGGACATGATCAATACGGTCCTGAGGCGGAGTGTTCGGCGTGGAAAAGTCCCGCTACGAGCGGGACGCCAGAACAGCTGATCACTCGGCCAGGTCCTGCTCCTCGATGGTCAGGTTGTGGTTGGTGAACACGCAGATGTCACCGGCGATGTTCAGGGCAGCCTCGGTGATTTCCCGGGCCGACAGGTCGGTCTTGTTCAGCAGGGCGCGGGCCGCGGCCTGGGCATAGCCACCACCGGAACCCATGGCGATCAGGCCGTCTTCCGGCTCGACCACGTCACCGTTGCCGGTGATGATCAGCGATGCGTCTTTGTTGGCTACGGCCAGCATGGCTTCCAGGCGGCTCAGGGAGCGGTCGGTACGCCACTCTTTGGCCAGCTCGACAGCTGCACGCACCAGGTGACCGGAATGTTTCTGCAGTTGGGCTTCGAAGCGCTCGAACAGGGTGAATGCATCGGCGGTAGCACCGGCGAAACCGGCGATCACTTCGCCGTTGTACAGGCGACGGACCTTCTTGGCGTTGCCTTTCATTACGGTGTTGCCGAGGGATACCTGGCCGTCGCCGCCCATGACGACTTTGCCGTTACGGCGGACAGAAACGATGGTGGTCAAGGGGAGAGTCTCCACGCAGCGGGGCAAAATTGCCTGATGCAGACTCATATGGGGGTGGGGAGGAAGATTTCAACCGCGGGGGATGAATGGTCGCGCTTGGCAGGAATATCTGCGTTGCTTCCTTCGCGGGTAAACCCGCTCCCACAGGTATAGTGCTGCGCCTGAGGGCAGCAGGGTCCCTGTGGGAGCGGGTTTACCCGCGAAGGGCCCTACTCAGGCCTCGTGGCAGAGGTGCCCATCGACCAAGGTATAACGCACGGCAGCCGGCAGGTAGTGGCCGATGAATGGGCAGTTTTCGCCGCGCGACAGCCATTGCTCACCGGCAATCGTCGAGGCCTTGGGATCGAACAGCACCAGGTCGGCCGCGCCGCCGACTTTCAGTTCGCCGGCCGGCAGGCGCATGGCCTTGGCCGGGCCGCTGCTCAGGCGGGCGAGCAGGGTTGGCAGGTCGAGCAGGCCGTCCTCGACCAGGGTCATTGCCAGCGGCAGCAGCAGTTCGACGCTGCTGATGCCCGGTTCGGTGGCGCCGAACGGTGCCAGCTTGGCATCGCGCTCATGGGGCTGGTGGTGGCTCGAGATCGCCTGAATGACCCCCGATTTCACCGCTGCGCGCAGGCCGTCGCGGTCGGCAGCGGTGCGCAGTGGCGGCTGCACGTGGTACAGGCTGGAGAACTCGCGCAGCGATTCGTCGGTGAGGATCAGCTGGTACAGCGCCACGTCTGCCGTCACCGGCAGGCCCAGCTGCTGGGCCTGCTCGATCAGTCGTGCACCACGGGCGCTGGTGATCTGGGTGAAGTGCGCACGCACGCCGGTCTGTTCCACCAGCAGCAGGTTGCGCGCCAGGGCCACGGTTTCGGCGGTCTCGGGAATGCCGGGCAGGCCGAGGAAGCTGGCCATGGCGCCCTCATGTGCCAGGCCGCCCTGGGCCAGGTCGCGGTCCTGGGAGTGGAACACCACGGTCAGGTCGAAGGTGGCGGCGTATTCCAGGGCTCGGGCCAGGGTACGGTTGTTGGGGATTTCTTTCAGGCCATTGCCAAAGGCCACGCAGCCGGTGTCGCGCAGGGCAACCAGTTCAGCCAGCTGTTCGCCTTCAAGGCCCTTGGTCAGGGCGCCGATTGGGTAGACCTTGCTGTTGGCGGCTTCGCGGGCGCGGTCGAGGATCAGCTCGGCCACTGCCGAGGTGTCCAGCACCGGCTTGGTCTGCGGCGGGCAGCACAGGCTGGTGACGCCACCGGCCACGGCGGCGCGGGTTTCACTGGCGATGGAGCCCTTGCGGCTGTAGCCCGGCTCGCGCAGGGAGACGCCGAGGTCGACCAGGCCGGGCGCGGCGATCAGGCCGTCAGCGGCGATGGTGCGGCTGGCGCTGAAGCCGGCCGGGGCGGCACCGATGGCGGCAATGCGCCCGCCGTCCAGGTGCAGGTCGGTGACCTGGTCCAGGCCGCTGACAGGGTCGATGACCCGGGCGCCAAGAATACTGATGGTCACAGGGCGTTCTCCTGGTCGAATTGACGTTGCGCGTTCTGCCCGCTCATGGCCATGGACAGCACGGCCATGCGCACGGCGATGCCGTAGGTGACCTGGTTGAGAATCACCGAGTGTTTGCCGTCGGCCACCGCCGATTCGATCTCCACCCCGCGGTTGATCGGGCCTGGGTGCATGACGATGGCATCGGGCTTGGCGCCGGCCAGGCGCGCGGTGGTCAGGCCGAACAGGCGGTAGAACTCGCCTTCGCTGGGCAGCAGGCCGCCCGCCATGCGCTCACGCTGCAGGCGCAGCATGATCACCACGTCGACGTCTTTCAGGCCTTCGGCGAGGTCGGTGTAGACCTTCACGCCGTATTGCTCGATGCCAATCGGGATCAGGGTTTTCGGGCCGATCACGCGGATGTCCGGGCAGCCCAGTGCTTTGAGCGCGAGCATGTCGGAGCGGGCCACGCGCGAGTGCAGGATGTCGCCGACGATCGCTACCGAGAGGTTCTCGAAGCTGCCCTTGTGGCGACGGATGGTCAGCATGTCGAGCATGCCCTGGGTCGGGTGCGCGTGGCGGCCGTCACCGCCGTTGATCACGGCGACGTCCGGGCACACGTGCTCGGCGATGAAGTGCGCGGCGCCGGAATCGGAGTGGCGCACGACGAACATGTCGGCGGCCATGGCTTCGAGGTTGCGCAGGGTGTCGAACAGCGTCTCGCCCTTGCTGGTCGAGGACGTCGACACGTTCAGGCTGATCACGTCGGCCGACAGGCGCTGGGCAGCCAGTTCGAAGGTGGTGCGGGTACGGGTCGAGTTCTCGAAGAACACGTTGCACACGGTCTTGCCGCGCAGCAACGGGACTTTCTTCACGGCCCGGGCGCCGACTTCAAGGAACGAGTCGGCGGTGTCGAGGATCTCGGTGAGCAGTTCGCGGGGCAAACCGTCGAGCGAGAGGAAATGGCGTAGCTGGCCCTGATCATTGAGCTGCAGCGGGCGCTTGGCGTCGATTGGCGTCATCGCGAGGGGACTCTTAAAGGGCAGAAGCAGTGGCGAGGTCCTGGCGCTCGAGGGCGAGCGGTGCGGGGCCGGTCAATTTTACCCGTTCATGGGCAGCCAGCGACAGGGTGGCGCCGAGCACATTGGGGCGGATGGGCAGTTCACCGGCATCCAGGTCGAGCAGGCAGACCAGGGTAACACTGGCCGGGCGGCCGTAATCGAACAGTTCGTTGAGTGCGGCGCGGATGGTGCGACCGCTCATCAGCACATCGTCGATCAGCACCAGGTGCTGGCCTTCGACCTCGAACGGCAGCTCCGACGGGCGCACCTGTGGGTGCAGGCCGTTCTGGCTGAAGTCATCGCGATAGAACGACACGTCCAGGGTGCCGAGTGGGGACTGGTCGGCCATTTCCTGCTGCAGGGCCTGGGCAACCCAGACACCGCCAGTGCGGATGCCGATGAAGCGCGGCTCGGTGATGGCGCGGCGGGCCAGATGGGCGCGAAGGTCGACAGCCATCTGCCGGATCAGGTCGGCGGGATTGGGTAGGCTCATTGCGTATCTCCTGGGGCGCCGGGGGCGTTGTGATTGCCCCGACGTAAACGCGGAAAGATCAGGTATTGGCCTCCAGCCAGCCTTGCAGCAGCAGGGCTGCGGCAATGGCGTCGACCGGGTTGTCACGGTAGCTGCCGTGGCGGCCGCCACGGGCCATCTGCTCGCCCTTGGCTTCGAAGGTGGTCAGGCGTTCATCGTGCGTGTGCACCGGCAGGTTGAAGCGGCCATTGAGGCGGCGGGCAAACTTTTCGGCGCGCTCGCTCATGTCGCTGGGCGTGCCATCCATGTTCAGCGGCAGGCCGACGACAATGGCATCGGGCTTCCATTCCTTGATCAGCTTCTCAACCTGATTCCAGTCCGGTACGCCGTTTTGCGCCTTGAGCACGCAAAGCTCGCGGGCCTGGCCGGTAATCACCTGGCCGACGGCCACACCGATCTGTTTGCTGCCGTAGTCGAACCCCAACAATAGACGTAGCTCGGCCATCAGGCGTGCCCCGCCTGGCTGGTCAGCAGGCTGAGGTTGATGCCCAGGCTGCGGGCTGCAGCGCCCAGGCGCTGTTCGCTGGCCATGGCGAAGAGGATGTCCGGGTCGAACGGGCAGTTGAGCCAGGCGTTATCGGCCAGTTCAGCTTCCAGCTGGCCCGCTTCCCAGCCGGCATAACCGAGCGTGATCAAGCTTTTTTGTGGCCCGGCGCCTTCGGCGATGGCGAACAGCACGTCCTGCGAGGTGGACAGCGACAGGCCTTGCAGCTCGACGGTAGCCTGATAGCTGCATTCGCCGCTGTGCAGGACAAAACCGCGGTCGGTCTGCACCGGGCCACCCTGGTAGATGGGGACCTGCAAGGTGCTGGCTGGAGGTACCTCGTTCGGGCGCAATTGCTCGAGAATGTCGGCCAGGTTCAGCTCCTGTGGTCGGTTGACCACCAGGCCCATGGCGCCATTGGCATTGTGCTCGACGATGTACGTGAGGGTCTGGGCAAAGTTCGGATCAGCCATGTGCGGCATGGCGATCAGGAACTGATGCTTGAGGTAGCTCGGGCTGAGGGTTTTCATGGGGGATAGTGTGGCGCCAGGTGGCGAGGCTGACAAGGTGCTCGGCTTGGCTGTTTTGGGGCTGCTGTGCAGCCCTTGCGCGACACAAGGCCGCTCCCACAGGGCTCGCGCGGTTTCTGGAGGAGCGGCCTTGTGTCGCGAAAGGGCCGCTAAGCGGCCCCGCCAATTTCAGATCAGTTACTGGACAGGCGGTCGCCGCGGGCAAAGCGCCAGGTGCGGATGATCTCCAGCCGGTCGAACTCGGCCAGGTCCCCGGTAAACGGCGCAAATGGCGCCGCGAGCCGCACGATGCGCTGCGCCGCCTGGTCCAGTACAGGCTGCCCGGACGACTCCAGCACCAGCACCTCATACAGCGAGCCATCGCGGTTGATCGACACCATCATCCGCAAATTGCCGTAGATCTGCTGCCGGCGTGCCTCGTCGGGGTAGTTCAGGTTACCGACCCGCTCGACCTTCTTGCGCCACTCTTCCTTGTACCAGGCGCCCTTGTCGCGCATGGTCGAAGCTGCATTCAGGCGGTGAATGCGCGGGCGCTTGGCGTACATCTGCTGTTCGTTGGAAAGCTCCGCCTCCAGGCTGGCGATCTGGCTCGACAGCTGCGAGCTGTCGAAGTCTGGCGTGGCCGCCGCCGGCTTGGGCTGTGGCTTGCTTTCCTTCGGTTTGGGCTCGACCTTCTGCGCTTTCTGGGCCTTGGTCGCCACCGCGGACTTCTCTGGCGTGGGCGGTGGGGCTACTTCGGGTTTGGCCGCAGGGGGGGGAGTGACCTTGTTGATCTTGCTGTCCTGGAACGGCGCCACCTCGGTGGTGGTGGGGACCGCTTTCTTTTCCAGGGTGCCGCTGCCCTGTTGGTTGTCCTGAGCCTGGTAATCAGCCTTCTTTGGCGCTTTCTCGCTTTTGAAGGTGGCCAGGGTGATGTCCATGGTCTGGCGGATTTCAGCCGGTTTGACCACGGTAAAGCCGACGCCAAGGATCAGCGCCAGGTGCACCAGGGCAGCCAGGAACAGGGTAAAACCAAGCCGGTCCACCGGGCGAATGCGCGGTGGCAGCAAATCGGCGGGGATGTCGGCAGGCAGCGTCATCAGGTATCCAGCAACCGCAGGGCGGGGCAGCAGGTCAGTCGAAAAGGACCGGCATCATACCCCACTCCGCGCATTTGCTTCGCGTCGGCGGTCAGCGCGCCTTGAGCTTGCGATCAATGGCATCCATCAGCTTGCCACCGATATCGGTGTTGAAGGCGGCGTCGATCTCGCGGATGCAGGTGGGGCTGGTGACGTTGATTTCGGTGAGATAGTCGCCGATCACGTCCAGGCCCACGAATAGCAGGCCCTTTTCGCGCAGGGTCGGGCCGACCTGGGCGGCGATCCAGCGGTCGCGCTCGCTCAGCGGGCGGGCTTCGCCGCGGCCACCGGCGGCCAGGTTGCCGCGCGTCTCGCCGCTGGCCGGAATGCGCGCCAGGCAGTAGTCGACCGGCTCGCCGTCGATCATCAGGATGCGCTTGTCGCCGTCCTTGATCGCCGGCAGGTAAGCCTGCGCCATGATCTGCTGGGCGCCCAGTGCGGTCAGGGTTTCCAGAATCACTGACAGGTTGGGGTCACCTGCCCGGTGGCGGAAGATCGAGGTGCCGCCCATGCCGTCCAGCGGCTTGAGGATCACGTCACCGTGCTCGGCGGCGAACTGGCGGATGATGTCCGGGCGACGGCTGACCAGGGTCGGCGGCGTGCACTGCGGGAACAGCGTAGCGAACAGTTTTTCGTTGCAGTCGCGCAGGCTCTGCGGGCGGTTGACCACCAGTACGCCTTCGGCCTCGGCCTGTTCCAGCAGGTAGGTGCTGTAGACGAACTCCATGTCGAACGGCGGGTCCTTGCGCATCAGGATCACGTCCAGGTCGGCCAGCGGGCTGTCCTGCTCGTCACCCAGCTCGAACCAGCGCGCCGGGTCGGCGAACACGTTCAGCGGGCGCATGCGGGCGCGGGCCTTGCCCTGCGCCTGGTACAGGTCGCGCTGCTCCATGTAGAACAGTTCCCAGCCGCGGGCCTGGGCGGCCAGCAACATGGCCAGCGAGCTGTCCTTCTTGTAGGAGATGGACGCGATCGGGTCCATGACAATGCCGAGGCGAACGCTCATGGGGTGGTTCCTCTTGGCGGCCCGTGGCCGCGGTGAATCGATGGAAAAGTGGCTCAGGGTGGCGCTGTGAGCGCCCTGGGTCAAGGGGGCGGCAGATGGAACGGGCCCCCGGAGTGTGCTAAAAATGCCCTCAGCTTCAAGCTGCAAGCCATCAGTGGCTTGCTGCCCACACTGTGCAGCGATGGTAGCGCGACTTATGGAACAGCCCCTGAAGGTGATGGTGATCGACGATTCCCGCACGATCCGCCGCACCGCGCAGATGTTGCTCGGCGAAGCGGGCTGCGAGGTGATCACCGCCAGTGACGGCTTCGATGCCCTGGCCAAGATCATCGATCACCAGCCACAGATCATCTTCGTCGATGTGCTGATGCCCCGTCTGGACGGTTATCAGACCTGTGCGGTGATCAAGCACAACAGTGCCTTCAAGGACATCCCGGTGATTCTCCTGTCGTCTCGCGACGGCCTGTTCGACAAGGCCCGCGGCCGGGTGGTCGGTTCCGACCAGTTCCTGACCAAACCATTCAGCAAGGAAGAACTGCTCGACGCGATCAGGGCCCATGTACCTGGTTTCGCCGTGCCCGAACAACCCGCACCCTGACCGCGCCGCGCTGGCGCGGCCTTCAATTTCCTGATGGGGAAACAGCATGGCCCGAGTTCTGATTGTCGACGACTCGCCGACAGAGATGTACAGATTGACCGAATGGCTGGAAAAGCACGGTCACCAGGTGCTCAAGGCCAACAACGGTGCCGACGGTGTGGCCCTGGCCCGCCAGGAGAAGCCGGATGCGGTGCTGATGGACATCGTCATGCCTGGCATGAACGGCTTCCAGGCCACCCGCCAGCTCAGCAAGGACCCGGAAACCAGCGCCATCCCCGTGGTGGTGGTAACCACCAAGGACCAGGATACCGACCGTATCTGGGCCACGCGCCAGGGCGCCCGCGACTTCCTGACCAAACCTGTGGAAGAAGACGCGTTGATCGCCAAGCTCAAAGAAGTACTGGGCGCTTGACCACCCGCCCGCAGGGGGCGTCGCTGACTGCCTTCGAGCTGTTGCTGGACATCGACCGGCGCTGCCGCCTGCTGGTGGCCGACCAGCCACCGCAGGATACCCGCCTGCAGCAATGGAGCGGCATCGGCTTTCGTATCGCCGGGCAGTGGTTCGTCGCCCCCATGGGTGAGGTCGCCGAGGTGCTGCGCGAGCCGCGCAGCAGCCGTGTGCCTGGTGTGCAGCCGTGGGTGTGTGGCGTTGCCAACCTGCGTGGCCGGCTGTTGCCGGTGATGGACCTCAGCAGCTTCTTCGGCCTTGGCCCTGCTGCGCCAGGCAAGCAGCGGCGGGTGCTGGTACTGGACCATGAGGACCTGTTCGTGGGCCTGCTGGTCGACGAGGTGCTGGGCCTGCAGCATTTCGCCCTGAGCAGCCTGGAGCTGTCGCCACCGCAGCCGCTGCTGCGAGCTGCCGCCCGCTTCGTGCAGGGGCACTTCCCGCGGGAACGCAACTGGGCGATCTTCAGCCCCTTCGCCCTGGCCCAGGCGCCGGGCTTTCTTGACGTGGCGCTATAGGACTTTCGAACGTGAACAAGCCGGCCACCCCAGTCGCCCCCGCCAGCATGACCCCACGCACACGCAGCATCGTGCAGATCACCGTGCTGTTCGTGATCCTGATTCTGTCGATCATCCTGTTGTTCGCCAACTTCGCCTACCTCAACACCCAGGCCAATCACGACAAGCAGTACATCGGCCATGCCGGCGAGTTGCGGGTGTTGTCCCAGCGCATCGCCAAGAATGCCACCGAGGCGGCGGCGGGCAAGGCCCTGGCATTCAAGCTGCTGTCGGATGCGCGCAACGATTTCGAGCGGCGCTGGAGCTACCTGCGCGAAGGCGACAAGTCCACCGGCCTGCCTGCGGCGCCCGCTGCGGTGCGCGATGAAATGGAAGCCGTGCGCCAGGACTGGGAAAACCTGCGCAAGAACACCGACACCATTCTTGCCAGCGAACAGACCGTGCTGTCGCTGCACCAGGTGGCGGCGACCCTCGCCGAAACCGTGCCGCAGCTGCAGGTCGAGTACGAGAAAGTGGTCGAGATCCTGCTGCAAAGCGGCGCCCCGGCCAACCAGGTGGTGGTAGCCCAGCGCCAGTTGCTGCTGGCCGAGCGTATTCTCGGGTCGGTCAACACGGTACTGGCTGGCGATGACACGGCGGCGCAGGCTGCCGATACCTTCGGCCGCGATGCCAGCCGCTTCGGCCAGGTGCTCGAGGGCATGCTGGGCGGCAACCCGGCCATCCAGGTGACCCGCGTCGAGGACGCAGACGCCCGCGCCCGCCTGGCAGAAATTGCCGAGTTGTTCCAGTTCGTGGCCGGTTCCGTCGATGAAATCCTCGAAACCTCGCCCGAGCTGTTCCGCGTACGCGAAGCGGCCGGCAACATCTTCAGTCTGTCGCAGACCTTGCTCGATGAGGCCTCGCACCTGGCCAACGGTTTCGAAAACCTGGCCAGTGGCCGCACCCTGGATACCGTAGGTGGTTACGCGCTGGGCCTGCTGGCGCTGGCATCGATCATCCTGATCGGCTTGGTGATGGTACGCACTACCCACCGCCAGTTGCATGAAACCGCAGAAAAGAACGAGCGTAACCAGCAAGCGATCATGCGCTTGCTGGATGAGATCGAAGAGCTGGCCGACGGCGACCTGACCGTCACCGTCTCGGTGACCGAAGATTTCACCGGTGCCATCGCCGACTCGATCAACTACTCCGTCGATCAGCTGCGCGATCTGGTGGCCACCATCAACCACAGTGCCGAGCAGGTTGCGGCTGCCGTGCAGGACACGCAGAACACCGCTCGCCAGCTGGCCAAGGCCTCGGAGCACCAGGCCGAACAGATCAGCGAGGCGTCGGAAGCAGTCGGTGACATGGTCGAATCGATCGACCGGGTTTCCGCACATGCCTATGAGTCGGCCAAGGTCGCCGAGCGCTCGGTGGCAATCGCCAACAAGGGTAACGAGGTGGTGCACAACACCATCAACGGCATGGACAATATCCGTGAGCAGATTCAGGACACCGCCAAGCGAATCAAGCGCCTGGGCGAGTCTTCCCAGGAAATTGGCGACATTGTCAGCCTGATCGATGATATTGCCGACCAGACCAATATCCTCGCGCTGAATGCGGCGATTCAGGCCTCGTTGGCGGGTGAAGCTGGCCGTGGCTTTGCCGTGGTCGCCGACGAAGTGCAGCGCCTGGCCGAGCGCTCGTCCTCGGCGACCCGTCAGATCGAAGCGCTGGTGCGGACCATTCAGGCGGACACCAACGAGGCGGTGATCTCCATGGAGCAGACCACCGCCGAGGTGGTGCGCGGTGCGCGCCTGGCCCAGGATGCTGGTGTGGCGCTGGCCGAGATCGAAGGTGTATCGCAGAACCTCGCCGAACTTATCCACAGCATCTCTGACGCAGCCCAGTTGCAGACATCGTCTGCCGGGCAGATTTCCCACACCATGGCGGTGATCCAGCAGATCACCGCACAGACCTCCGCCGGTTCCGGCGCCACCGCCGACAGCATCCGCCACCTGGCACGGATGGCCAGCGAGATGCGCCGCTCGGTCTCTGGTTTCACCCTGCCGGCACCCGCCGAGCGCCGCTGAGGAAAAGCCATGGCTCCTGCCGCCACAAGCCCCGAGCGCCACGATACCGTAGCCTTGGCCTGGACCCGCGCCGCCATCTTCGATTGCCTGAGCCAGGCCCGTCAGGCCCTGGAGCGCTTTGCCGGTGAAACCAACGATTTGTCGATGCTGGCCTTCGTGGTGGATAACCTGCACCAGGTACATGGCTGCCTGCGCATGCTTGAGCTGCGCGGTGCCACGCGCTTGGCCGAAGAGTTGGAGTGGCTGGCCAAGGCCTTGGCCGAGGGCCAGGTGAGCCCCCGCGGTGACTGCCTGGGGCCGCTGTTCCGCGGCCTGGAGCAACTGCCGTCCTACCTGGAACGGTTGCGCGGTGCGCGTCATGACCTGCCACTGGTGATGCTGCCGCTGCTCAACCAGCTGCGCGCCTGCCGTGGCGTCGAGCCCTTGGCTCAGGCCAGCTTGATCAGCGGCGCCGCGCAGCGCTTTGCCGGCTCCGATGACCTGGCCAACCTCGACCTGTCGCTGGGCAACTGGCGCGAACAGATGCAGGCCGGGCCCGGGCGCGATGCCTTGCGCTCGGTGGTCAGCGCATTGTGTGACGACCTGGTACGGATCAAGGAACGGCTGGACCAGTTCGTGCGCGGCGACCGCCAACACAATGAAGACCTGGAGGCGCTGCTCGCGCCCCTGCGGCATGTGGCCGACACCCTGGCAGTTCTGGGCTTCCAGCAACCCCGGCGGGTGATCATCGACCAGGTGCTGGCGCTGCAGAACCTGGCCCAGGGCGAACGCGAGGTAGACGACGCGGTATCGATGGATGTGGCCGGTGCCCTGTTGTATGTGGAGGCCACGCTCAACGGCATGGTCCTGCCGGAAGAAAGCGGGCAAGGCGGCCTGCCCGGTTCCGACCTGGCTGAGATCCGCCAGCTGGTGCTGAATGAGTCGCTATCGGTGTTGCAGCAGGCCAAGGACCTGATCGGCGATTGCCTGGAGTCCGGCTGGCCGAGGCAACGCCTGCAGCCGCTTCCGGGCCTTTTGCAACAGGTGCGCGGCGCCCTGGCGATGCTGATGCTGCCAGATGCCGCCGAGGTCTTGGCAGGGTGCGCGGGCTATGTGCAAGGTTGGCTGCAACACCTGGACGTGGAGCCGCCGGCGGATGAACTGGCCCACCTGGCCGACGCCCTCAGCGCCGCCGAGTGCTACCTGCAATGGAGGGTCGCCGACCCACTGGCCGATGCCCAGCCGTTCCTCGACATGGCCCGTGCCAGCCTGACGGCACTGGGCGTGCAGTGCACCCATGCGGGCCCGGCCGACGCGCAGGACGGCAGTGATGGCGTCGATGATGAATTGCGTGAGGTGTTTCTCGAAGAAGCCGGCGAATTGTTGCCTGAGATCGAGCGGCACTGGTTGCGCTGGCGTGCCGACAACCGTCTGCGCGATGCCCTGATCGAAGTGCGCCGTGACCTGCACACGCTCAAGGGCAGCGGGCGCATGGTGCATGCCGAGGCGGTGGCCGAGCTGGCCTGGGGAGGGGAGCACCTGCTCAACCGGGTACTGGAGGGGCGCATCGCCCTGACCCCGGAGGGCGCAGTTGCGCTGCAGCAGGTATTCGTCCACCTGCCGGACCTGCTGGCCGATTTTGCCGCTGGCCAGTTACCGCAGTTGACCGAGATCGAACAGCTGGCGAGTCACCTGCACGCCCTGGCCGAGAATGACACGCCCGTCAGCGCCGACATCGATGGCCTCGACCCGCAACTGCTGGATATCTTCCGCAACGAAGCCCAGGGCCACCTGGCTAGCCTCGAAGGCTTCCTGCAGGGCGCAGGCGACCAGGGCAGCGAAGTCAGCGACAGCCTGCAACGCGCCCTGCACACCCTCAAGGGCAGTGCAGCCATGGCCGGGGTCATGCCGATCGCCGAACTGGCCACCGCCTTTGACCGCCTGGTACGCGAGTACCGGGGCCACCAGCTACCGTTGCAGGCGGCGGAGATGCAATGGCTGCAAACGGCTCATGGCCTGTTCCAGCAGGGCTTGGGGCAGCTTGGCAGTGCGCCGCTGGCCGCCATCCCGGGGGCGGCCCAATTGATCGAGCAGGTTGGCGAAGCGGTGGATTTGCGCCTGGCCAGTCTGCATGCCGAACACCAACAGCCCCGCCATGGCAAGCGCGACCCACAGTTGATCGCCAGCTTCCTGGTCCAGGCCATGGATACCCTGCTGGATGCCGAATCTTTGCTGTCGCGCTGGCAGCAGCAGCCAGGGCAGCGCGAACCACTGGATACCTTGCTCGATGAGCTGACCAGCCTTGGCCACGCCGCGCACCTGGCCGACCTGTGGCAGATGGATGCAGTCTGCGAGGCGCTGCTCGACCTCTACGGCGCCGTGGAGGAGGGCAGCCTGGGCGCCAGCCCGCGCTTCTTCGCCGTTGCGCAGCAAGCCCATGAAGCCATGCTGGACATGCTCGACGAGGTGGCTGCAGGGCAGGACGTCAGCCCGCGACCTGATTGCGTCGATGCCTTGCGCGGTCTGCTGGATGGCGCCCTGGCGCCGGATGCTACTGGCCTGGTGAGCCGCGACACCGTTACGCCTCTGTCTGATTTGCCGGAGCTGGCCGATGAGGCAGAAAGCCCGGGCGACAAGGAGCTGCTGGAAGTCTTCCTTGAAGAAAGCTCGGACATCGTCGAAAGCGCCGCCGCTGCCCTGGCACGCTGGCAGGCTGACCCGCGCAACGGCGTGGAGGTGGAGAACCTGTTGCGTGACCTGCACACCCTCAAGGGTGGTGCGCGCATGGTCGAGATTACCGCCATCGGCGACCTGGCCCATGAACTGGAATTTCTCTACGAACTGCTCGCCGCCGGGCGTTTGCCGCCGAGCGGGCCGCTGTTCGCGCTGCTGCAGAACTGCCATGACCGCCTGGCGCACATGCTCGACGCGGTGCGCCTGGGCCAGCCGTTGCACGCCGCTACCGCGCTGATCGACTACATTCGCAACTTCAGCAGCGCCGCCCTGACCGACAGTGCTGCCGGCCAGGCCCAGGCCGACACCGCTCCGGCCGAAACACCGGCCGCGGCACCGGAGCGGGCGCCTGGCGACATGGTCAAGGTCGACGCCGAACTGCTCGACGACCTGGGCAACCTGGCCGGCGAGCATTCGATCATTCGCGGCCGTATCGAACAGCAGGTCAATGACGCCCAGTTCGCCCTCAACGAGATGGAAACCACGCTGGAGCGCATGCGCGACCAGCTGCTGCGCCTGGACATCGAGACACAGGGGCGGATCAGTAGCCGGCAGGCGTTCGAGGGGGACGCCTACGAAGACTTCGACCCGCTGGAAATGGACCGCCATTCACAGTTGCAGCAATTGTCGCGGGCACTGTTCGAGTCGGCCTCCGACCTGCTCGACCTCAAGGAAACCCTGACCCAGCGTGCCCAGGAGGCGTATAGCCTGCTGCAGCAACAGGCGCGCGTGAACAGCCAGTTGCAGGAAGGCCTGACCGCGACCCTGATGGTGCCATTCGAACGCCTGGTGCCGCGCTTGCAGCGGGTGGTGCGCCAGGTGGCCAGCGAGCTGGGCAAGCAAGTCGAGCTGGTGGTCGGCAATGCCGAGGGCGAGCTGGACCGCAGCGTGCTCGAACGCATGGTCGCGCCCTTGGAGCACATGCTGCGCAATGCTGTCGACCATGGCCTGGAAGCCCGTGAGGTACGCCTGGCCGCGGGCAAGCCGGAGCAGGGCACCATTCACCTGAACCTGCTGCATGAAGGCGCCGACATCGTCATCGAGATGACCGACGATGGCGCCGGTGTACCGTTGGAAGCAGTGCGGCGCAAGGCGATCAAACGCGGCCTGCTGGACCCACAGGCACAGCTGAGCGACCACGAGATCCTGCAATTCATCCTGCGCCCGGGCTTTTCCACGGCCGAGAAGATCACCCAGATTTCCGGGCGCGGCCTGGGCATGGACGTGGTGCATGAAGAGGTCAAGCAACTGGGCGGTTCGATGACCATCGAGTCGGCCTTGGGCAAGGGCGCACGCTTCCTGATCCGCTTGCCGTTCACCGTGTCGATCAACCGCGCCTTGATGGTGCACCTGGGCGAAGAGCAGTACGCCATTCCGCTCAACACCATCGAGGGCATTGTGCGTGTACCGCCGGCTGAACTGGCCGCCTGTTACCAACTGGATACCCCGCGATATGTCTACGGCGGCCATGAGTACGCTTTGCGTTACCTGGGCGAGCTGCTGCAAGGTCTGCCGCGCCCCGTGCTGCTGGGGCAGAGCGTGCCGTTGCCGGTGTTGCTTGTGCATTCCCAGGAGCAGTCGTTCGCTATCCAGGTGGACAGCCTGTCGCCGAGCCGTGAAATCGTGGTCAAGAGCCTCGGCCCGCAGTTTGCCGCGGTGGCGGGGCTCTCGGGTGCGACCTTGCTCGGTGATGGCCGGGTGGTGCTGATCCTTGACCTGCTGGGGCAGCTGCGCGGCCAGCAGCGGCGGCTGGCACGCCTGCCCGGTGGCAGTGGGGTGCAGCGCACCTTGTTCGGCCCGGCACCGCGAAGGGCTACGCTGGTGATGGTGGTGGACGACTCGGTCACCGTGCGCAAGGTCACCAGCCGGCTACTGGAGCGCCATGGCATGAACGTGATGACCGCCAAGGATGGTGTCGATGCCATGGCCCTGCTGGAAGAGCACCGGCCGGACGTGCTGTTGCTGGACATCGAGATGCCGCGTATGGACGGTTTCGAAGTGGCCACCCGAATTCGCCGCGACGAGCGCCTGAAAGACCTGCCGATCATCATGATCACTTCACGCACCGGGCAGAAGCATCGCGACCGGGCCATGGCCATTGGCGTCAACGATTACCTGGGCAAACCTTATCAGGAGTCGGTGCTGCTGCAGAGCATCGCCCACTGGAGCCATCGCCATGCTTGAACTGATTGCAGGGCAGCGCAGCAGCCTTACCGGCCTGCTGTTGCCGTTGGGCGACCGCACCTTGGTGTTGCCCAACGTCGCAGTGGTCGAGCTGATCGGCCAGCGTAACCTGGTGTGCGATCCGGGCGACCCAGCCTGGCACCTGGGCTGGATCGACTGGCGCCAGCAACATTTGCCGTTGATCGGCTTCGAGGCAGCCTGTGGTGGTGAAACACCGTGCGGCGAGCGCGCGCGGATCGTGGTGCTTAATGCGCTGGGGGATACCGGCCTGCGCTATCTGGCGGTGCTGCTGCAGGACATCCCCCGCTCGTGCAAGCTCGACAACCAGCTCAACTATGTGGATGTGCCGCTGGGCAGCCTGGAGCTGGCCGCCGTGCAGGTGGGGGAACAAGTGGCGCGGGTGCCGGACCTGGTCGGGCTGGAACGGTTGGTGCGTGACGCGGAACTGCAACCTGCCCTTGGGTAGGATGCACGGGCTGATGGCCCTTTCGCGGGTGAACCCGCTCCCACAGGAATTGCACTGCCTTTGAAGCCTGTGCAATTCCTTTGGGTGAGGGTTTAGCGAGGCGTCGAACTGCCGCGAAAGGGCCGGAATAGGAACCCAGCTCGGATCAGGAGGTCTATGTTTGCATGTACTACGGTGAACGCTTCAATGCCTGGACCCACCTGGTCGGTGCTGTCCTGGCCTGTATCGGTGGCATCTGGCTGATCGTCGTCGCGGGCCTGCAGGGCGACCCCTGGAAGATCGTCAGCTTCTCCATCTACGGCAGCACCTTGCTGTTGCTCTACAGCATTTCCACGCTCTACCACAGCACCCGCGGGCGGGCGAAGGTGATCATGCGCAAGCTCGATCACCTGTCGATCTACCTGTTGATCGCTGGCAGCTACACGCCATTTTGCCTGGTCAGCCTGCGTGGGCCCTGGGGCTGGAGCCTGTTCGGCGTGGTCTGGGGGCTGGCGGTGATCGGCATGTTGCAGGAGATCAAGCCGCGCTCGGAGGCGCGCATCCTGTCGATCATCATTTATGCAGTGATGGGCTGGATCGTGCTGGTGGCGGTCAAGCCATTGCTGCAAAGCCTCGGTACTGCGGGCTTCGCCTGGCTGGCGGCCGGCGGCGTGTTCTATACCGTCGGCATCATCTTCTTCGCCTTCGACAGCCGCTTCCGCCACTGGCACGGCATCTGGCACCTGTTCGTGATTGCCGGCAGCCTCATGCACTTCGTGGCGGTGTCGCTGTACGTGCGTTAGAAATCGCCCCACAACTGCTGCGCCACCGACAGCGCCACCACTGGCGCGGTCTCGGTGCGCAAGACCCGCGGGCCGAGGCGTGCAGCATGGAAGCCAGCGGCCTTGGCCTGCTCGACTTCCGCGTCGCTCAGGCCGCCTTCCGGGCCGATCAGGAAGGCCAGCGTTGCCGGCTTGTCGTGGCTGGTCAGCGGCTCGGCGACCGGGTGCAGGACCAGCTTGAGGTCGGCGTCGCTGCCCTTGAGCCACTCGGCCAAGGTCACTGGCGGGTGAATGACCGGCAGGGTCGAACGGCCGCATTGTTCACAGGCACTGATCGCCACCTGGCGCCAGTGGGCCAGGCGCTTGTCGGCACGCTCATCTTTCAGGCGCACTTCACAGCGTTCGCTGACGATCGGGGTGATTGCATTGGCGCCAAGCTCGGTGGCCTTCTGGATTGCCCAGTCCATGCGCTCGCCACGGGACAGGCCCTGGCCGAGATGCACGTGCAGCGGCGAGTCGGGTTGGCCGGCGAGGGCCTGATCGAGGCTGACACGCACGGTCTTCTTGCCGACCTCGAGCAACTGGCCGAGAAATTCCTGGCCACTGCCGTCGAACAGTTGCACGGCGTCGCCGGGGGCCATGCGCAGGACGCGGCCGATGTAGTGGGCCTGGGCTTCGGGCAAGTCATGCTCGCCAAGGCTCAGGGGGGCGTCGATGAAGAAGCGGGACAGTCTCATGGTTCAGCTCGGAATAGGGAAGGGACATCGTCCCCTGTAGGCGCGGCCTTGTGTCGCGAAAGGGCTGCAAAGCGGCCCCAGGTTTTCAGTTTCGCAGCAAAACTTGCCGGGGCCGCTTTGCGGCCCTTTCGCGACACAAGGCCGCTCCTACAGAGGATGGCGCAGGTGCCGGGACTCAGCCTGGGTCGCGGAAGTCGGGGTGGAAGTTGGCCGGTACGGCAACGCTGACGCTGTTGCGGGTGGCGATGTCGATGCCTTCGCTGGCCACTTCGGCCAGGAAGTCGATCTGCTCCGGGGTGATCACGTACGGCGGCAGGAAGTACACCACGCTGCCCAACGGGCGCAACAGGGCGCCGCGGGTCAGGGCGTGTTCGAACACTTTCAGGCCACGGCGCTCCTGCCACGGATAGGCGGCCTTGGTGGCCTTGTCCTGGACCATCTCGATGGCCAGGGCCATGCCGGTCTGGCGAATTTCGGCGACGTGGGCATGATCGGCAAGGTGCGCAGTGGCGCTGGCCATGCGCGTGGCCAAGGCCTTGTTGGCCTCGATCACGTTGTCCTGTTCAAAGATGTCCAGCGTCGCCAGGGCTGCGGCGCAGGCAAGCGGGTTGCCGGTGTAGCTGTGCGAGTGAAGGAACGCGCGCAGGGTAGGGTAATCGTCGTAGAACGCCTGATACACCTTCTCGGTAGTCAGGCAGGCAGCCAGCGGCAGGTAGCCACCGGTCAAGGCCTTGGACAGGCACAGGAAGTCTGGGCGGATGCCGGCCTGCTCACAGGCGAACAGGGTGCCGGTACGGCCGAAACCGACGGCGATCTCGTCGTGGATCAGGTGCACGTCATAGCGGTCGCAGGCTTCGCGCAGCAGCTTGAGGTACACCGGGTGATACATGCGCATGCCACCGGCGCCCTGGATCAGCGGTTCGATGATCACCGCCGAGAGGGTTTCGTGGTGCTCGGCGAGGGTCTGCTCCATCGCAGCAAACATGTTGCGCGAGTGCTCTTCCCAGCCCATGCCCTCGGGGCGCAGGTAGCAGTCCGGGCTTGGCACCTTGAGGGTGTCGAGCAGCAGTGCCTTGTAGGTTTCGGTGAACAGTGGCACGTCACCCACCGACATCGCGGCAATGGTTTCGCCGTGGTAGCTGTTGGTCAGCGTGACAAAGCGCTTTTTTGCCGGTTTGCCGATGTTCTGCCAGTAATGGAAGCTCATCTTCAGCGCCACTTCGATGCACGACGAGCCATTGTCGGCATAGAACACCCGGTCCAGGCCGGCCGGTGTCATGGCTACCAGGCGCTCGGACAGCTCGATTACCGGCTGGTGGCTGAAACCAGCGAGGATCACGTGTTCCAGCTGGTCGACCTGGTCCTTGATGCGCTGGTTGATGCGCGGGTTGGCGTGGCCGAACACGTTGACCCACCAGCTGCTCACGGCATCCAGGTAGCGCTTGCCATCGAAGTCTTCAAGCCATACGCCTTCACCACGTCTGATTGGGATCAGCGGCAGTTGCTCGTGGTCTTTCATCTGGGTGCAGGGGTGCCACAGGACCTTGAGGTCGCGTTGCATCCACTGATCGTTGAGGCCCATCGGCGCTTCTCCTGGCTTTGCTGCCTGCTTTGACCGCGTAAGCCTAAGCAAAGCCAGGGGGCAGGACAACCGCTAGTGGTCAATGAGGGCTGGTGCGGGTCCGTTGCAGCTTGCGGATGTGGACGGTGCCGGCCTGTGATGTGGAAATGGTCAGGCGCCGAAATGGGCCGTCGATGTCCTGATGATAGGGCCGTGTGGAAACCGGGCCCAACCTGAAATCGGCAAAATGCTCCTCAAAGGTCGTTGTGCCGTTCCTTTTGTCGGTTTTTCAGCTATCTCCGTCAGCTCCACCTAGTGGCCAGAGGCCAGGCGAGTGACAAAAATGCCAGTTGCCAAAGGCACTTGATGTCGCTGTGCTGGCAGGGTCCGAATACCTGACGTATTCTTAGCGCATCGTCTCTCGGGGCATGCCTGCCTCTTCTCATCCCTGCAATTTCAACTGGGAGTTCGCCGACATGGCTGCTGCTTGGGTGCGCCTGTGCGCGTTGGTATTGATCGGTGTGTCCAGCGGCGCCGCGCTGGCAAAGGACAAGACACCGTCGGCAATCGTGGTCGGTGGCGGCCTGGCAGGGCTGACCGCGGCCTACGAGCTGCAGAACAAAGGCTGGCAGGTCACCCTGCTGGAGGCCAAGTCGGGCATGGGTGGGCGTTCGGGCCTGGCCACCAGCGAGTGGATTGGCAACGCCAAGGCTCAGCCGGTGCTCAACCAGTACCTTGACCGTTTCAAGCTTGAAACACTGCCCGCGCCAGAGTTCGTGCGTACACCGGGTTACCTGATCGACGGTGAGTACTTCAGCGGCACCGACCTGGCCACCAAGCAACCCGCTACCGCCGAGGCGCTCAAACGCTACGAGAAGACCCTCGACGACCTTGCCCGCTCGATCGACGACCCGCTCAACCCGCAGGCGACCAGCACCCTGTTCGCCCTCGACCAGATAAACGTGGCCACCTGGCTCGACAAGCTGCAACTGCCGTCCACCGCGCGTCAGCTGATCAACCAGCAGATCCGTACCCGTTACGACGAGCCATCGCGCCTGTCGCTGCTCTATTTCGCCCAGCAGAACCGCGTCTACCGTGGGGTCAGCGACCGCGATCTGCGTGCCGCGCGGCTGCCTGGCGGCAGCCCGGTGATGGCCCAGGCATTCGTCAAGCAGCTCAAGACTATCAAGACCAGCTCGCCGGTCTCTGCGATCGTGCAGGACAAAGACGGTGTCACGGTCAAGGTCGGTAGCACGGACTACAAGGCCGATTACCTGGTGATGGCGGTGCCGTTGCGGGCGCTTGCCAAGATCCAGATCACCCCTGGCCTGGACACTCAGCATGTGGCAGCCCTCAGAGGCACCAACTATGGCTGGCGCGACCAGCTGATGCTCAAGTTCAAGCAGCCTGTATGGGAAAGCCGCGCGCGCATGTCGGGCGAGATCTTCAGTAACGCCGGCCTCGGCATGCTGTGGATCGAGCCGGCGCTCAAGGGCGGCGCCAATGTGGTGATCAACCTGTCGGGCGACAATGCGCGCCTGCTGCAGGCCTTTGGCGACAAGCAGATGGTCGATCAGGTCCTGATCCGCCTGCATGCCTTCTATCCACAGGCCCGTGGCGCATTCACCGGTTACGAGGTCAAGCGTTACAGCGTCGATGCCGGCACCGGTGGTGCTTATCTGGCTTATGGCCCGGGGCAGATCAGCAAGTACTGGCGCCTGTGGGAACGCCCGGTGCAGCGCATCACCTTTGCCGGTGAGCACACCGATGCGCTCTATCCGGGTACCCTCGAAGGGGCTCTGCGCAGTGGCCAGCGCGCTGCCAGCCAGGTGCAGGACCTGCTCGCTGGCAAGTCATTCGACCCGGCCAAGGCCGCAACCGTTGCGGCAGCGGCGACGGCGGGCGCAGCGGTGGCGAAGAAAGACAGCGGCGGGTTCTTCTCGCGCCTGTTTGGTGGCGCTGACAAGCCTGAAGTGAAGGCAGCACCCACTGCCAAGGTCGAGGAAGTCGCACCGGCGCCTGCTCCTGCAGCCGCCCCTGCTACCCCTGCACCTGCAGAAGTTGCCAAGGAAGAACCGGCCAAGCCCGCCGCGACCAAAGCTGCACCCGCCAAGCACGCACCGGCGCACAAGCCCGCAGCCAAGCCTGCGGCCAAGCAGGCGCAAAAGGCGGTCGAGACAAAAAAGGCCACGGCCAAGTCCGCGCCTGCCAAGAAGCCTGTGACCGATAGCCAGGCCAAAGCAGGTTGATTCCTGCTCCGGCTTCTTCGCGGGTTAACCTGCTTCCACAAGTGCTGCGCCTATCTCAAGACGTGCGCCGTACAGGTGGAAGCGGGCTTGCCCTCGAAGAGGCCGGTACTGGAAACGTCTAACTCTCCGACTATTGTTAATGTTTCCTTAATAGGAAACTCGCACACTAAATATCGGATTTCTCGATAATCCAAAGCAATTTTTTAATCTTTTATTCGATACGTTACGCGTTAGTCTGTGCACAGCTTTCACGGGGAACCACGTCATCATGCAACTGCGCAATTCACCTTCTCGCTATGGCGTGGTCAGCATCGTCCTGCACTGGGGCGTTGCCTTGGCAGTTTTCGGCCTGTTCGGCCTGGGGCTGTGGATGGTCGGTCTCGACTACTACGACCCTTGGCGCAAGGCCGGCCCTGACCTGCACAAGAGCATCGGCCTGGTATTGCTGGCGGTGATGTTGTTGCGCGTGGTCTGGCGCCTCATCAGCCCGCCACCACCGGCGCCGGCCAACCACGGGGCACTCACTCGCGTGGCGGCCAAGCTGGGGCATCTGGCACTGTACCTGGGGCTGTTTGCGGTAATGATCGCCGGATACCTGATTTCCACTGCCGACGGTGTCGGCATCCCGGTATTCGGCCTGTTCGACGTGCCGGCGCTGATCAGTGACCTGCCTGATCAGGCGGACCTGGCTGGCGTCATTCATTTGTGGCTGGCATGGGGCCTGGTGATCTTCGCCGTGCTGCACGCCCTGGCCGCCCTGAAACACCATTTCATCGACCGTGACGCGACCCTGACCCGCATGCTGGGCCGCAAAGCTTGACTCTCAACCTCAATTGCAAAGGAAGGAAGTAAGGATGTTGAAAAAGACTTTTGCCGCTCTGGCGCTCGGTACCGCTCTGTTCTCCGCCGGCCAGGCCATGGCCGCCGAGTACAAGATCGACAAGGAAGGCCAGCACGCGTTCGTCGACTGGAAGATCAGCCACCTGGGCTACAGCTTCATCCACGGTACGTTCAAGGACTTCAGCGGCGACTTCTCCTGGGACAGCGCCAAGCCTGAGGCCAGCAAGATCAACGTCGACCTGAAGACCGCCAGTGTCTGGTCGAACCATGCCGAGCGCGACAAGCACATCGCCAGCAAGGACTTCCTGGACGTCAGCAAATACCCGGATGCCAAGTTCGTCTCCACCGCCGTCAAATCGACCGGTGCCAAGACTGCAGACGTGACCGGCGACCTGACCCTGCACGGCGTGACCAAGCCGGTAACCTTCAAGGCTACCTTCAACGGTGAGGGCAAAGACCCGTGGGGCGGCGAGCGCGCTGGCTTCAACGCTACCACCACCCTGAACCTGAACGACTTCGGTATCAAAGGCCCAGGCCCGACTTCGCAGACCCTGGACCTGGACATCAGTGTCGAAGGCGTGAAGCAGAAGTAAACATTGCTCAGGCAATAAAAACGCCGCCCATTAGGCGGCGTTTTTTTATGCCTGATGCTCGGCTCAGCCCTTGCGGGTGAGCAGTGCAGGACGCTCACCGCGAGGGCGGCTCGGCAGGTCGTCCAGTTGCTCGGGCGTTGGGTAACGATCGAGCTTGGATTCCTTGCGGATGATCACCGGCTGGTGCTGTTCGCGCGTGCTGCGTACTGCCGGCTCCTGGCGAGAGGCATCGTCACGGCCAGCCGAGCGGTTACGGCCACCGCCATTGTTGTCGCGACGGGCACCGCCACCATTGTTGTTGCGCGGACGCTTGTCGCCGCTGGCGCTGCGCTGTTGTCCGCCCGCATTGCGGCCCTGGCCTTGGCCACCGCCGTTGTTGCTGCGCTGGCCGCTGCCTTGGCTTTGGCCCTGGCCTTGACCTGCGCCGCCTGGACGGCGGTTGCGGCCTTGGCCTTTACCGTTCTGGTAAGGGCTGACGTAGTCGGCGCGGTTACCGAAGTTGTCGATCTCGTCGTCCAGGAACTCTTCCGGATCACGGTCGGCAGGTACTTTCGGTGCAGGGGTGTTGCTGGCCTGTTGCTGCTGGCGCGGCTTCTTGTCACGCGGCTTGCGCGCTTGCTGCCTGTCGCCGGACTTTTCCTTGTCGGCCGGCTTGTCCGCAGCCTGCTGCTTGGCCTTTCCTTTGTCCTTGCCCTTGTCCTTGCGGCCACCATTGGCGTCTTTGCCGCCTTCACCACGGGCCTGCTGCTGATTGCGACCGCCGCGGCCGCTGTTCTGCTGGCGCTCGCGCACCTCAGGCTTTTCGGCCTCTACCTGGCTGGCATCGAAGCCCATCCAGTCGCCATCGGGGATCTTCTGCTTGGTGACCCGCTCGATGCTCTTGAGCAGCTTCTCTTCATCCGGCGCGACCATGGAGATGGCTTCGCCCGAGCGCCCGGCACGGCCGGTACGGCCGATGCGGTGCACGTAGTCTTCCTCGACGTTCGGCAGCTCGAAGTTGACCACATGGGGCAGCTGATCGATGTCCAGACCACGGGCGGCGATGTCGGTGGCCACCAGCACGCGCACGCTGTTGGCCTTGAAATCGGCCAGTGCCTTGGTGCGGGCGTTCTGGCTCTTGTTACCGTGGATAGCGGCGGCGGTCAGGCCGTGCTTTTCCAGGTACTCAGCCAGGCGGTTGGCGCCGTGCTTGGTGCGGGTGAACACCAGTACCTGCTCCCAGGCACCCAGCGTGATCAGGTGCGCCAGCAAGGCGCGCTTGTGGCTGGCCGGCAAGCGGTAGACGCGCTGTTCGATACGCTCGACCGTGGTGTTCGGCGGGGTGACCTCGATGCGCTCCGGGTTGTGCAGGAGCTTGTCGGCCAGGTCGGTGATGTCCTTGGAGAAGGTTGCCGAGAACAGCAGGTTCTGGCGCTTGGCCGGCAGGCGGGCGAGGACCTTCTTGACGTCATGGATGAAGCCCATGTCGAGCATGCGGTCAGCTTCGTCGAGGACCAGGATTTCCACGTGGGCCAGGTCGACCTTGCCTTGGCCGGCCAGGTCGAGCAAGCGCCCCGGGCAGGCGACGAGCACGTCGACACCCTTGGCAATGGCCTGGATCTGCGGGTTCATGCCGACACCGCCGAAGATGCAGGCGCTGACCAGTGGCAGGTCGCGGGCGTACACCTTGAAGCTGTCGTGAACCTGGGCGGCGAGTTCGCGGGTCGGGGTCAGGACCAGCACGCGTGGCTGGCGTGGGCCGTGCCGCTGGGATTTGTCAGGGTGGCCGGCCGGGAACAGGCGCTCGAGGATCGGCAAGGCGAAGCCGCCGGTCTTACCAGTACCGGTCTGTGCGGCAACCATCAGGTCGCGGCCTTGCAACACGGCGGGAATGGCCCGCTGTTGCACCGGGGTTGGCTGGGTGTAGCCCGCTGCCTCGATAGCGCGGACAAGAGCCTCGGAGAGACCGAGGGAAGCAAAGGACATGGGCAATCCTGTTCTCGTGGGGGCTGGGCCCGTTGGGATGTTCTGCCTGGCGCGACGGGCATCTAAGGGATGCGATCGCGTCCGGTCCAGCTGGGCTTTCACTGCACATCCGGGAAGCGGAGGGTGGACGCAAAGGTGCGTCAATGCCGATCGGGATGCCTGTTGCGAGGCCGAGCGTCCGGGCGTGAGCCGGGCGGGAAGGCCCGAGTATAACAGAGCTAGCGCAGCGTGCTGCTTTCCTGCTGCTCAACGGCGCCGACAAGATCGCCAGCGTCGCCGATGTAGTGTTCGATAATCGCCTCGAATGCCGGTTCCTGCTTGAAGCGGCGCAGCTCCTCGGTAAACGCCAGTGCCAGTTGTTCGCGGCCCGGTTTGCGTGCAAGGCCCAGGTATTGCGGCTGACTGCTGATGACCAGGGGCAGCTCTTCGACCTGCTGTTCGAGGCCAAGCTGCTGGCGCAGGTACCGCCCGACCAGGCGGTCGGTGATCAGCAGATCGATGCGCCCGCGGATGAGCTTGCCGAAGTTGGCTTCGTGGCTCGGCGCGGTTTCGCGGCGGAAATCCGCAGATTCGTTGAATGCCTTGTCGTAGGCGTAACCCGGCGAAGTGCCGACGGTCAGGCCGGCAAGGTCATTCAGCTGGTGGATGGCATGGCGCCGGTCGCTGGCCTGATACAGCACGAACTCGACATTGGACATGGGCTCAGCCGGGTAGACCAGGTACGTTTTGCGCGACTCGACTTGAAAAACGTCCATCACCCCGTCAGCCAGCCCCTGCTCCACCAAGGCCAGGCAACGCTTCCACGGCAGGAATTGCCAGTCCACCTCGACACCCAGGCGGCGGAACACTTCGGTGGTGACTTCGTAATCTATCCCCCTGACCCGGCCGCCATCGCGATACACATACGGTGCCCAGTCGTCGCTGACCAGGCGCAGCCGCTCGCCCAGCGCCATCGGGCTCAGGCAGGCGAGCAGCAGGATGCACAGCAGGTGGACGATGTGTGGCATGGCGCGAGATTACGCGCTCACCAGAGGCAAGGCCAGTGAAGATAGCCCCCCCCGGGTGGCAGCCATCAGCGATGGGAAGAACGCAGCAGGTGTGCCTCGATATCCTTGCGTCGGCCGCCCAGTGACAGGCGCAGGCTCGGGTGGCGCAAGCACTGGCGCAACTGCTCGGGTTCGATGCGCCCGTAGCGTTCGTTGAGGTTTTCCAGTGCCTTGTCCCACCAGGCCGAAGCACAGGCGCGATCGAACTCGTTGGGGTAGGGGTAGCAGCCATATAGCAGTTCGCGCACGAACTGCCGCTCCCGGCTGGGCATGGTCAGGCTCAAGGCCTTGTAACCCAGACGTTGCAGGGTGGGTGGGCGTGGCAGTTGGTCGTTGACCAATACCACATCGGCCAGCGCCGCCTCGCCCAGTGGGTCATCGCCGTGTTTACGCAGCCAGGCCTGGATCTTGGCGCGGAACTGGGCTTTGCGGCTCCAGTAGTGGTGAATGACGTCGGTGCATTCGGCAAGCTCCATCTTGCGGTAAGCCGCCACCGCAAGGCAGAACTCTTCCAGGGTGTAGGCGGTGCGGGCCAACGGGTAGAACTCGTCCATCATGGCAATGGAGCGGTCCAGGACATCGGTGTCCTCGGTGCACAGCCCGATCACGCCCGAGTTGACCAGTGGCATCTGGCAGTCAGCCAGGCCGCGTGATTCGAGAATGCCAAGCAGGTTTGTGTACAACAGGCACTTCTGATTCTCGCCGTAGCGCGCGCCGATGGCGTTGCACAACAGTGTGCCGGGTTTGACCCGCTGGAACAGATGCAGCGGCGACTTTCGGAAGAAAGTATCGGTGTCGATCAGCACGGCTTGAGGATGCTGCTGTAGCACTTGGCGCATCAGCACGTGCTTGCTGCGGAAGTGATAGCCGTGGGGCTGGTTCCAGGCCTTGCGGGTAGCTTCGTCTAGCAGATGGACGGCCACCGGCAGTTTGCCGTACGGCTCGGCATTGTCGGTATAGACCTGGATGTCGATGGCCGGGTTGGCACTGTTTCCCAGATGCGCAAGGGCGCTGACGATGCTGAAACAGGCTTCCTGGTGATAGGTGGCCGGGCCGAATGCCAGGTACACGAGCTGGGGGCGTGATGGCAAGAAATGTTGCATTGCAGACGACACCTGTCAGAGCCTGTGAATAATTAAGGCTCTAGTCTACGACTAAAGCCTTAATTGTTTCTGAATCTGTTGGTGCCAAAAAGTTTCAGCGTGGCAGCTTCAGGTTGTTCCAGATCGCCAGGCTCGCTTCGGCCTGGTTAAGGGTATAGAAGTGCAGGCCCGGTGCGCCGCCTTGCAGCAGTTGCTCGCACATGCGGGTGATGACTTCTTCGCCAAAGGCCTGGATGCTGGCGGTATCGTCGGCATAGGCTTCCAGTTGCTTGCGGATCCAGCGCGGGATCTCGGCGCCGCAGGCATCGGAGAAGCGTGCCAGTTTGCTGTAGTTGGTGATCGGCATGATGCCGGGAACCACAGGGATGTCCACACCCATCTTCTGTGCGCGTTCGACGAAGTAGAAGTAGCTGTCGGCGTTGAAGAAGTACTGAGTAATGGCACTGTCGGCACCGGCCTTGACCTTGTGCACGAAGTTGCCCAGGTCGACCTCGAAGTTGCGCGCTTGTGGGTGCATTTCCGGATAGGCGGCAACTTCCAGGTGGAAGTGATCGCCGGTTTCCTGGCGGATGAACTCGACCAGGTCGCTGGCATAACGCAGTTCACCACTGGCCATGCCCATGCCGGAAGGCAGGTCGCCACGCAGGGCGACGATACGCTTGATGCCGGCAGCCTTGTACTCGGCCAGCAAGGCGCGCAGCTCGTCCTTGGTGTCGCCGACGCATGACAGGTGCGGAGCGGCTGGGACCTTAACTTCGTTTTCCAGCTGCAGCACGGTGTTCAGCGTGCGATCGCGGGTGGAGCCCCCGGCACCATAGGTGCAGGAGAAGAAGTCCGGGTTATAGGCAGCCAGCTGGCGGGCAACGCCCATCAGCTTTTCGTGACCGGCATCGGTCTTGGTCGGGAAGAATTCGAAACTGTAGCGGCGTTCTTGTGACATCTCTGTTTCCTCAGCTGCAAGCCTGGGCCGCAAGCTGCAAGTAAAAGCCAGGGCGGTGTGGGCCGGCCTGGCTTGGGCATCGATCAAGATTAAACGACTACAAGCGCCAGGCGGTTTGCCGCCTGGCGCTTGCCGCTTAGTAGCGGTAGGCGTGCGGCTTGAACGGGCCTTCGACGGTCACACCGATGTAGTCGGCCTGCTGCTTGGTCAGCTGGGTGACCACGCCACCGAAGCCGCGGACCATTTCCAGGGCCACTTCTTCGTCGAGTTTCTTCGGCAGCACTTCAACGGTCAGGCGTTCGGCTTTCTTCTCGGCCGACAGGTCAGCGTACTTCTGCTTGAACAGGAAGATCTGCGCCAGCACCTGGTTGGCGAACGAACCGTCCATGATGCGGCTTGGGTGGCCAGTGGCGTTACCCAGGTTCACCAGGCGGCCTTCGGCCAGCAGGATCAGGTAGTCGTCGTTCTGCGGGTCGAAGTCGCCAGCGCCGGTACGGTGGATCTTGTGCACCTGTGGCTTGACCTCTTCCCATGCCCAGTTCTTGCGCATGAAGGCGGTGTCGATTTCGTTGTCGAAGTGGCCGATGTTGCAGACCACGGCGCGCTTCTTCAGGGCCTTGAGCATGTTGGCGTCGCAGACGTTGACGTTACCGGTGGTGGTGACGATCAGGTCGATCTTGCCCAGCAGTGCCTTGTCGATGCTGGCTTCGGTGCCGTCGTTGATACCGTCGATGAACGGCGAGACCAGCTCGAAACCGTCCATGCAGGCCTGCATGGCGCAAATCGGGTCAACTTCGGTGACCTTGACGATCATGCCTTCCTGGCGCAGGGACTGGGCCGAACCCTTGCCCACGTCACCGTAGCCGATCACCAGTGCCTGCTTGCCCGACAGCAGGTGGTCGGTGCCGCGCTTGATGGCATCGTTCAGGCTGTGACGGCAGCCGTACTTGTTGTCGTTCTTGCTCTTGGTGACCGAGTCGTTGACGTTGATCGCCGGGACTTTCAGCTCGCCTTTGGCCAGCATGTCCAGCAGGCGGTGCACGCCAGTGGTGGTTTCTTCGGTGACACCGTGAACGCGGTCCAGGACGGCCGGGTATTTCTTGTGCAGCAGCTCGGTCAGGTCGCCGCCGTCGTCGAGGATCATGTTGGCGTCCCATGGCTGGCCATCCTTGAGGATGGTCTGCTCCAGGCACCACTCGTACTCTTCCTCGGTTTCACCTTTCCAGGCGAAAACAGGAATGCCGGCGGCAGCGATGGAGGCAGCGGCCTGGTCCTGGGTGGAGAAGATGTTGCAGGACGACCAACGCACTTCGGCACCCAGGGCAACCAGGGTTTCGATCAGCACGGCAGTCTGAATGGTCATGTGGATGCAACCCAGAATCTTCGCACCCTTGAGCGGCTGCTCAGCGAGGTACTTGCGACGCAGGCCCATCAGGGCAGGCATTTCCGATTCGGCGATGATGGTTTCGCGACGGCCCCAGGCGGCCAGGGAGATGTCGGCGACTTTGAAATCGGTAAAACCTGCAGGCGTGTTTACAGCGCTCATGAGAGCCTCCATTCGTAGTATGCGAATGGGCGCCGTTGTGCGTTAAGCGTCCGCAGAAGCGGACAACGCCCCATCCGAGCCTGACAGGGTGACCCTGCTGCAGCGCCCCTCGGGTGGGTGGCGGGCATGGTGCCGCTGTGGGCAGCCATGTGAAACGGCAGCGATTATAGCCTCGGCTGTGTGACACACCCAAGGCTTTCTGTCGATTTATCGCGACGATAGTCGATGTTCAATGGAGCGCTGGCGGCCGCTCTGCCATCATTACTTCACGTTAGCCAAGCAGGTCAGGAGTACAGATGAACTTTCACACCCGCAAATGGGTAAAACCCGAAGACCTCAACCCCAACGGCACGCTGTTCGGCGGCAGCCTGCTGCGCTGGATCGACGAAGAAGCGGCAATTTATGCCATCGTCCAGCTGGGCAACCAGCGAGTGGTGACCAAGTACATGTCGGAGATCAACTTCGTCAGTGCTTCGCGTCAGGGCGACATCATTGAATTGGGCATCACTGCCACCGAGTTTGGCCGTACGTCGATCACCCTCAAGTGCGAAGTGCGCAACAAGATCACCCGCAAGAGCATCCTGACGGTCGACAAGATGGTCTTCGTCAACCTGGGCGATGATGGTTTGCCGGCAGCCCATGGGCGGACCGAGATCAAGTATGTCCAGGACCAGTTCCCGGACTCCGCGGTCGAGTGACTATTCTGGGGCTGCCTTGCAGCCCTTTCGCGACACAAAAGCTGCTTCCACAGGAGACTGCAATTTTCTGTAGGAGCGGCCTTGCGTCGCGATTGGGCCGCAAGGCGGCCCCGGCATTCTCAAGGCTGTGTGCTGACCTTGCGCACCACCCGGCCAATGCTCAAGCCCTGCACCAGGATCGATGACAACACCACGATGTAGGTGATCGACAGCAGCAGGTCACGTTCCTCGCCCAATGGCAGCGACAGCGCCAGGGCCACCGAAACCCCGCCACGCAGCCCACCCCAGGTCAGTACCCGTACGGTGCCTTTCGGCACGGGCCGCCAGCGCCGCAACAGCACGATCGCCGGCGCCACGGTCAGCAGGCGCGACAGCAGCACGGCCAGTGCCAGCACACCGCCCGCCGCCAGGTGCAGCCAGTTGAATGGAAGCAGCAACAGCTCCAGACCGATCAGGGCGAACAGCAGGGCATTGAGCATGTCGTCGATCAGTTCCCAGAAACCGTCCATGTAGCGGCGGGTCATGTCGTTCATCGCCAGGTTGCGCCCCAGGTTGCCGATGATCAGGCCGGCGACCACCATGGCGATCGGCGCCGAAACGTGCAGCTCGTAGCACATTGCCGAACCGCCGATCACCAATGCCAGGGTCAGCATCACCTCGACCTGGTACTGCTCGACGCTTTTGATCATGCGGTAGGTGGCATAGCCGATCACGCCGCCGAACAAAACGCCGCCAATGGCCTCGCGCGCGAACAGGATGGCGGTGTCGGAGACGCTCGGTGTTTCGCCCAGCTGGATGATGCCCAGCAGCACGGTGAACACCACGACTGCGGTACCGTCGTTGAACAACGATTCACCCACGATGGTGGTCTTCAGGGGTTTGGAGGCGTTGGCGGTACGCAGTGCACCCAGCACGGCGATCGGGTCGGTCGGGGAGATCAGTGCGCCGAACAGCAGGCAATAGATCAGTGGCACCTGCCAGCCGAACAGGGCGAAAACCCAGTGCGACAGGTAGCCGATCACCACGGTGGCGATCAGCACCCCCAGGGTGGCCAGCAGGCCGATCGGCCAGCGGTAGCTGCGCAGGTCGCTGAGGTTGACGTGCAGTGCGCCGGCGAACAGCAAGAACGCCAGCATCCAGTGCATCAGCAGGTCGTTGAAATCGATCTGGTTCATCAGACCTTCGACGCGTTCTTCCAGGCCAGGAAAGCCGATCAGGCTCAGGCCCTGCAACATCAGGGAGAACAGCAATGCCGTGACCATCACGCCGATGGCGGGTGGCAGGCCGATGAAACGGTAATTTACATAGGTGAGGAGGGTGGTGAGGCAGATAAACGCGGCAACTAATTCAAGCATCCCGATTCCTGTGACAATGGCTTCCAAGTCGTTACCCGAATGACTCGGGCAGTTCTTTGATGATCTGGCGAGGGTCTCGGGACACAGGATTTGACCAGGATTGTTGAAATCGTTCCGGGTATTCACTGCTAGAGGAGGCATTATGGCGGCCGGGCGCATGCCACAACATTTCCAGCGCCTGTGAGATCGAGCGCCGCCCGCGCGGCGCTCGGTCTCGAGGGCGCTGCATCTCCATCGGCGAACACATCACAGGCAACTCGCCCCCCAACGCTATATATTCATCCCTCAAAACGTCACAAGGACCCCAAGGCGTGCTGGCAACTTCCCTGGTATTGGTCGCCGCCCTGCTGCACGCGACCTGGAACACCCTGATCAAATTCAGCGGCGAGCGCCTGCTGGTGATTGCCAGCATGGATGTGGTGGCGCTGGTATTTGCCGTGCTCGCCGTGGCCTTCACCGAGTTCCCGCCCGCCGGGATCTGGCCTTGGCTGCTGGCGTCGGCGCTAGCCGAACAGGTGTACCGGTTTCTGCTGATCCAGGCCTATCGGGTCGGTGACCTGGGGCTGGTCTATCCTCTGATGCGCGGCCTGTCGCCGCTGGTGGTGCTGGGGCTGACCCTGGCGTTTGCCGGTGAGTCGCTCAGCCAGCAGCAGATCATCGGCATCCTGCTGATCCCGTGTGGCATGGCTTGCCTGTTGTGGCAGGGTGGCGGGGGCGAGCGGTTGCCTTGGTCGATGCTGCCGGTGGTGGCGCTGATCGGCCTGTGCATTGGCTGCTACACCTGGTTCGACGGCCAGGCGGTGCGGTTGTGGGGTAAACCCTGGGACTACCTGGTGTGGTTGACGCTGCTCAGTGCCTGGCCATTCCCGCTGCTGGCCGGCGTGGCGCGGCGGGCGCCGTTCGTGCTGTTCTGGCGTACACAATGGCGGCTGGGGCTGGCGGTGGGCTTTTGCGTGCTGTTCAGTTACGCACTGGTGCTGTGGGCCATGCACCTGGGCTCGGTGGCCGAAGCGGCGGCCTTGCGCGAGTTGAGTGTGATCCTGGTGGTGCTGCTGGGCATGCGCTACCTCAAAGAACCTTTTGGCGGGCCGAGACTCCTAGCTTGCGGGCTGGTCCTGGCGGGCATGCTGGTGATGAAGCTCTAACCCATTTTCGAACAAGGAGTCATGAGCATGACCGTTGCCCTGTGGTGCATCCTGATCGCGCTGCTGTTGAATCCGCTGTGTGCCTTGATTGCCAAGGTGAGCAGCGGCCGTTTCGGCCTGAAGGACAATCATGATCCGCGGGCCTTTCTCGACACCTTGTCGGGCCTGCCACGGCGTGCCCATGCTGCGCAGCAGAATGGCTACGAGGCCTTCCCGGCCTTTGCTGCGGCGGTATTGGTGGCGGATATCGTCGGCAATGCCGAGCAGGTGACCCAGGATGTGCTGGGGGTGATGTATATCACCAGCCGTTTGCTGTACATCATCTGCTACCTGGCCGATTGGGCTGCTTTGCGGTCGCTGGTGTGGTTTGCCGGGCTGGCGATCATCGTGGCCTTCTTCGTGGTATCGGTCTGATACCGAGTCGCCTGATTCGCGGGTAAATCCGCTCCCACAGGGTCTCCACAGGCCTGGAGACCTGTGCAGTACTTGTGGGAGCGGGCTTGCCCGCGAAGCACCCGGCAAATATCAGAGCACTTTCGGCACTTCAGGCAGCGGCTTGCCTTTAGGCCAGAGCATCCAGATCTGCCCCTGCTGCTTCATGTTGCCCGCCAGTTCACCGGCCTCAGGCCCGGTCCCCCAGAACAGGTCCGCACGCACCTCGCCAGCAATAGCCCCACCGGTATCCTGAGCACCCACCGGGCGCACCACCGGCGTGCCGTCGGGGCGTGTGGTCGACAGCCACAGCAAGCTGCCCAGGGGGATCACCTTGCGGTCGATGGCCACGCTGTAGCCGGCTGTCAGTGGCACGTTCAGCGAGCCGCGTGGCCCTTCGTTGCTGTCCGGGCGGGCACTGAAAAAGACGTAGCTGGGGTTGCTGGCCAGCAGTTCCGGCACACGCTGAGGGTTGGCCATGGCCCAGGCGTGGATGCTGCCCATGGTCACGTCTTCTTTTTTCAACTGGCCTTGCTCCACCAGCCAGCGGCCGATTGGGCGGTAGGGGTGGCCGTTCTGGTCGGCATAACCGAGGCGCAACTGGCGACCATCTTCCAGCTGGACCCGGCCTGAGCCCTGGATCTGCAGGAACTGCAGGTCCATCGGGTCGGTCAGCCAGGCCAGCACCGGCGCCTTTACGCCCTCGCGGCTGATCACCTCGGCGGTGTCGTAGGGCTTGAGCACGCGACCGTCCAGGCGGCCACGCAGGCGCTTGCCCTTGAGTTCGGGGTACACGCTGGCCAGGTCGACCACGACCATGTCATCGGGTACGCCATAAACCGCCACGTGTGCCGCTTCGGTGCGCTTCAGGCTGCCAGGGTAGACGGGTTCGTAGTAACCGGTGATCAGGCCGTTGGCGTTGTTATCGGCGGAACGCAGGCCATAGACCTGAAGGTTCTGTTCGAGGAAGGTACGTATCTGGGCGGCGCTGGCCGTGTTGCTGCCGGCTGCTTCGCAGGTGGCGGCCCACACCGGGTCGCGCTTGAGCTTCTCGCAGCCGCTGCGCCAGGCATAGAAGCCGGCCATCAGGTCTTCATCGCTGACCGCAGGCAGGTCTTTCCAGGTGACCGGGGCATAGGTGGCGATGGCGTGAGGCTCGGGCTTGGCATTCTCGCCGCCGTTGCAGCCGACCAGTAAAGCGAGTGCCGGGAGTGTCCAGGCCAAGTGGCGCAGGGCAGATTTCATCAGTGGGTACCTATGGCTGGCGAACATGAAGATTCGCCCTTGTTATTTATGTGGCTATTGGTCTTTGCCCGACGGCCGGCGATACTGGCCGGCCCTTTGCGTAGGCTGAAGTGACCGTGATGTTCAAGCGATTGACCGTAGTACTGCTCGCTGCCCTTGCCCTGACTGCCTGTGACCGGGTCGACCCGAACTCGCCGCTGGGCAAACGCAAGGCAATTTTCAAGGACATGCTCAAGACCAGCGAAGACATGGGTGGCATGTTGCGCGGCCGGTTGCCTTTCGATGGGGTGAAGTTCGCCGATGGCGCGTTGAAGCTCGATGGCCTGGCCCACGCGCCGTGGCAGCATTTTCCCCAGGTGCGTGATGAGGGCGACAGCAGCGCGCGAGCGGAGGTGTGGGAGCGGCAGGCGCGTTTCCATGACCTTGCCCGGCAACTCGAGGGCGTGACCGGTGAGTTGGTCGACGTGACGCGGACCCAGCCGTTGGATGCGGCGCAATTGAAGGCACCGATGGACAAGGTCGAAGCGGCGTGCAAGGCGTGCCATACCGAATTCCGCAATCATTGATCGCCTGGGTCAACAGGCGATCAGGCAAGATCAGCGGTCCAGGTCGTCCACGGCTTCCTGCAGTTCTTTACGGGACTCGGCAAGCTTGTCCTTGCGCTTGTTGATCTTTTCCGCGTCGCCTTTTTTCTCGGCCTTTTTCAGGTCTTTCTCGCGCTGTGCCACCTCGTGACGAGCCTCGAGCACTTTCTGCTCGCGCTCTTTGCGCAGGCTGGCGTCGGTGCAATTGTCAACGCCACGCAGTGCTTCCTCGAGCCCTGCCACCTGGTCGCTGTTGCCGTGGTCGCGGGCGATTTTCAGCTGGTTTTCGATGGCACTGCGCTTGGCGGCGCAACCGGTCAGGCCCGCGTCGGGCTGGGCGGCTTGGGCAACACCGGCAGCGAGTCCAAGTGTGGTCAGCAGAGCCAGGGTGGAAATCAATTTCATCAGAGCCTCCTTGAGGGGGCGGGGCAGCAAAAGATGGGGCAAATCCTGCCTTGCTTTTGACGATTTAGGAACCCTTGTTGGATATTTCTGGGGCAATCGTGGCATTTACCTACCGCAGATTTTGTTAAAACTCATTGCCTCTCACGGGTGGCAACATCAGCAAACCCCTCGATGCCGCGTTCACTCAGCTGTTGAGCCAAGGCCTGCACGGGCTGCTCAGCAAAAAAAGCTTGTAACTGGCTGGCGCGGGTTGCACCCATACCGGGCAAGGCTTGCCATTGCGCGGCCGAGCGCCTGGCGAGGGCTGCCCAATCGCCTTCGAGCGGTGAGTTGCGTGGTATCGGCACGCCCAGACCGCTGACCCACTGGGCGAACGGCCTGCTGCGGCCGGCCTCGAAGCTTCGTTGCAGGCGCCTGGCGCTGGTTTCGCTGATGCCAGGTAGCTTAGCCAGTCGCTCGGCGTCCAGCGCCAGCCAGTCTGCCAGCGACGTTACCAGCCCGGCCTGTACCAGCCGTCGCCAGGTTGCGGGCCCAGTGCCCGGCATGGCCAGGCCTTGTTTGCCACTGAGCCAGGTGAGGCGGGCAACAAACTGTTCTTCGCACTGTTCATCAGCCTGCCAGCAAGTCAGGGGGCCGTATTGATCCAGCGCAGGCGTTGTTACGGTGCGGCGCTCGGTGGCGCGGTGCACGACTTGCTCGAAACGCGGAATGGTCAGCCCCGCCAGGCTTATTGCAACCTGGTCTCCAGGACGAATGTCGAGAGCCTGCCAGCGGGCCAGGGAGCCCAGGCTCACCTGGGCAACACGCCGGTCGTCGAGATGCACCGGTTGCAGCTTCAGGATGGGCGTGATTCTGCCCGTGCGGCCGATGCGAAAGTGCACGTCACGTACCTCGGTCAACGCTTGGCTAAAGGGGTATTTCCAGGCCGCAATCCAGTAAGGTGCATTGGCCTGCCAGCGTTCGGCGGATGGCCGTGAGTTCTGGCGCAGGATCACCCCGTCCGTGGCAAAGGGCAGGGCAGTGCGATACCAGTGCTGGCGCCAGTGCGCAGCCTCGTCAGCACGGTTGATGGCCACGCTGAAGCGTTGACTGTCGGGGAAACCCAGCGTAGCCAGCTGCGCCACCCGCTCGCCTTGGTCGCTCGGCCCATGCGGCCAATCCCAGACAAACAGCCCAATGTCTGCGCCTTGTTCATGGTCCAGCTGCTTGCGCGCCAACAGCCCCGCGACAGTGGCGCGAGCATTGACGCTGCCGGCCTGCGCTTGCACATGTTCAGCCAGGCGCATGTAAAGCTCCCCTTGCAGGGTCAGGTCCAGCGGGCTTGGCAGGTGCCGGGTTATGCCTTCGAGCGCGTCGATATGTCGACTCCAGTCATGGCCCTGGGTGCCGTCACCGCGACTGAGCAGCTGAACCAGCCTGCCTTGCCGATAGACCAGGGTCACCGCGACGCCATCGACCTTCGGTTGCAGCCAGACACCTGTCTTGCCGTCCATCCATTTGGTCACGGCCTGTTCGTCTGGCAGCTTGTCGACGCCGGTGTGGCGGATCGGGTGGGCAATTGGCCCGCGTGCGCTGGCCAAAGAGTCCAGCTCGCTCTCCAGCGCGAAGCACTCTTGCAGATGCAGCAGGCGTATTCGGCTCTGGTCATAGACTTCGTCGGGCACCAGGGACGTGCCCAGCCGATGGTAATGGTCATCCCACTGGCGAACCGTCTCGCGCAGGCGGGTGACTTCTGCGCGCGCCCGTTCGGCCGACCAGCTCGGGCAGCCAGTGGCTTGCGCGTTGTACGACAGAAAAATCAGGAAAAAGAGCAGCAATGGCATTGCCAGCTTCCTTGCTTGGCGGGGGAAGCCTCAGCCTAGGTAACGGGAGCGGGCGTTGCGCCGCGCAGTTGTCAGCCGATATGTCATGAAAAAGCCCCTGCCGATCACTCGGCAGGGGCTTTCATATACCGCTGTAGGAGAATTACAGGTCGGCAGCGTCACGCAGCGACTGGGCGCGGTCGGTACGCTCCCAGGTGAAGGTGGTGAAGGTGTCGTCGCCGACAGTCTTCTGCTGCGGTTCGCGGCCGAAGTGACCGTAAGCAGCGGTTTCCTGGTACATCGGGTGCAGCAGGTCGAGCATCTTGGTGATGGCGTACGGACGCAGGTCGAAGCACTCGCGCACCAGCTGGATGATCTTGTCGTCGGAGACCTTGCCGGTGCCGAAGGTGTTGATCGAGATGGAGGTCGGCTGGGCCACGCCGATGGCGTAGGACACCTGGATCTCGCAACGCTCGGCCAGGCCAGCGGCAACGATGTTCTTGGCCACGTAGCGGCCGGCGTAGGCGGCGGAGCGGTCGACCTTGGATGGGTCTTTGCCGGAGAACGCGCCACCACCGTGACGGGCCATGCCGCCGTAGGAGTCGACGATGATCTTGCGGCCGGTCAGGCCGCAGTCGCCCACCGGGCCACCGATGATGAAGTTGCCGGTCGGGTTGATGTGGTACTGGGTGCCCTTGTGCAGCAGCTCGGCCGGCAGGGTGTGCTTGACGATCAGCTCCATCACCGCTTCCTGCAGGTCTTTTTGCGAGACTTCAGGGTTGTGCTGGGTCGACAGAACGATGGCGTCGATGCCGACTACCTTACCGTTCTCGTAGCGGCAGGTGACCTGCGACTTGGCGTCCGGGCGCAGCCACGGCAGCAGGCCGGACTTGCGTGCTTCGGCCTGGCGCTCGACCAGACGGTGCGAGAAGCAGATAGGCGCTGGCATCAGCACGTCGGTTTCGTTGCTGGCGTAGCCGAACATCAGGCCCTGGTCGCCCGCACCCTGGTCTTCCGGCTTGGAGCGGTCGACGCCCTGGGCGATGTCTACCGACTGTTTGCCGATGATGTTCATCACCGCGCAGGTGGCGCCGTCGAAGCCAACGTCGGAGCTGTTGTAGCCGATGTCGATGATGACTTTGCGCACCAGCTCTTCCAGGTCGACCCAGGCAGAGGTGGTGACTTCGCCGGCGATGATGGCGACACCGGTCTTGACCAGGGTTTCGCACGCAACGCGGGCGTATTTGTCCTGGGCGATGATGGCATCAAGGACCGCGTCCGAAATCTGGTCGGCGATCTTGTCCGGATGCCCTTCGGACACGGACTCGGAGGTGAAAAGGGAGTATTCGCTCATCTCGACGGGTTCCTAAAATTTACCGATGGTGAGTGTCGCCAGCCGTCCGCTGAAAATGGCGGACCTGGATCTGGAAACCGTTACGCAAGCCCACATAGAGGCTGTCCCCGGGGGCCAGCCCGGCTGCAGTGGCCCAACGGGCCAGGTCGTCCTGCTCGAAACCGAGCCAGAGGTCGCCGCAGGCTTCCCGCGCCCAACCCTGGTCATGGCTGCACAGTTCGGTGACCAGCAGGCTGCCGCCCGCCTTCACCCGTTTGGCCAGCTGGCGCAGGGCCAGGGCCGGGTCGCTGAAATGGTGCAGGACCATGTTCAGCACAACGCAGTCGGCTTCCACATCCGTTGCACCCAGTGCATCGGCCAACTGCAGGTTTACATGACTCAGACGTTCGCGTTCGCAGACCTGCCGTGCCAGCTCGAGCATGGTCGGGCTGTTGTCCAGGGCGGTGACCTTGGCAAAGCGCCGTGCCAGGTCTGGCAGGAAGCCGCCATCGCCAGGACCGACTTCCAGCGCGCTGGCGGCCGGCGCGAAGTTCAGCTTGTCGAGCAGCGCCAGCAGGCTCTCGCGATATTGCGGCAAACCGGCGATCAGGTCTTGCTGGGCGCGGAATTTCTCTTCCACGCGCAGGAAGAAGTCCTGGCTGGTGGCGGCGCGGCGTTGTTGCACCTGGGCGATACGCGCCTGCACATCTTCCGGCAAGGTCAGGTCGTCGACCTCGTCGAGCAGGGCCATGTGCAGACGCCCGCCGAAGCGCTGGCTGTCGGGCAGGGCGCGGCGGTAGAAGATCGCATTGCCTTCGCGCCGCGTGGCCACCAGCTCGGCCTGGGCCAGCACCTTGAGATGGTGGCTCATGCCCGATTGGCCGACGTCGAAGATCTGCGCCAGCTCCAGCACGCCGAACGAATCACTGGCCAGGGCGCGCAACACGTTCAGACGCAGCTCATCGCCACTGGCCTTGCACAGGGCGGCCAGTGTGTCGCTTTGCTGAGGGATCGGTTGCGCGCGAAGGTTCATGGGGCGGCAGTCTAGACAGGCAAGGCTGCCCCCGCAAGATCAATATCAAAAAGTTTTGATATTGGCGACAAGCTGCAAGTCTCACGCTTCAAGCTGCAAGCTTTAGAGCGGTTCGCGCCGGGTTTCACGCGTTTCTTGCAGCTTAAAGCTTGCCGCTTGCCGCTTTAATGTTTGCCCCCGGCCCCCGCAGTGGGCGAAAATGGCAGCCTTTTTCGTAACACCACCTCTTTCAAGCCCCAGGAGATAAGCGATGCCCAGCCGTCGTGAACGTGCCAACGCCATTCGTGCCCTCAGCATGGATGCCGTGCAAAAGGCCAACAGCGGCCACCCAGGTGCCCCCATGGGCATGGCGGATATCGCCGAAGTGCTTTGGCGCGACTATCTGAAACACAACCCGAGCAACCCGAAGTTTGCTGACCGTGACCGCTTCGTGCTGTCCAACGGCCACGGCTCGATGCTGATCTACTCGCTGCTGCACCTGACCGGCTACGACGTCACCATCGATGACCTCAAATCGTTCCGCCAGCTGCACAGCCGCACCCCGGGCCACCCCGAGTTCGGCTACACCCCAGGCGTAGAAACCACCACTGGCCCGCTGGGCCAAGGCCTGGCCAACGCCGTGGGCTTTGCTCTGGCTGAGAAGGTCCTGGGCGCCCAGTTCAACCGTGACGGCCATAACATCGTCGACCACAACACGTATGTGTTCCTCGGCGACGGCTGCATGATGGAAGGCATTTCCCACGAAGTTGCCTCGCTGGCCGGCACCTTGGGCCTGAACAAGCTGATCGCCTTCTACGACGACAACGGCATCTCTATCGATGGCGAAGTGCACGGCTGGTTCACCGACAACACCCCGGCGCGTTTCGAAGCGTACAACTGGCAGGTCATCCGTAACGTCAACGGCCACGATGCCGACGAAATCAAGATGGCCATCGACACCGCGCGCAAGAGCGACCGTCCGACCCTGATCTGCTGCAAGACCATCATCGGTTTCGGCTCGCCGAACAAGCAGGGCAAGGAAGACTGCCACGGTGCACCGCTGGGCAACGACGAAATCGCCCTGGCCCGCAAGGAACTGAACTGGAACCACGGTCCGTTCGAAATCCCGGCCGACATCTACGCCGAATGGGATGCCAAAGCCGCCGGTGCCAAGGCCGAAGCCGACTGGAACCAGCGTTTCGACGCGTACGCCAAGGCCTTCCCGGAACTGGCTGCCGAATTCAAACGCCGTGAAAGCGGCGAGCTGCCGGCCGACTTCAGCGAGAAGGCCCAGGCCTACATCAACGAAGTGGCCGCCAAAGGCGAAACCATCGCCAGCCGCAAGGCCAGCCAGAACGCACTCAATGCCTTCGGCCCGATGCTGCCTGAGTTCCTCGGCGGTTCGGCTGACCTGGCCGGCTCCAACCTGACCCTGTGGAAAGGTTGCAAGGGCGTCGAAGCCAACGATGCCAGCGGCAACTACGTGTTCTACGGCGTGCGGGAGTTCGGCATGACCGCGATCATGAACGGCGTTGCCCTGCACGGCGGCCTGGTGCCTTACGGCGCGACCTTCCTGATGTTCATGGAATACGCCCGCAATGCCGTGCGTATGTCGGCGCTGATGAAGCAGCGTGTGATCCACGTTTACACCCACGACTCCATCGGCCTGGGCGAAGACGGTCCGACTCACCAGCCGATCGAGCAGCTGACCAGCCTGCGCAGCACGCCGAACCTGGATACCTGGCGCCCAGCCGACGCCGTCGAATCGGCTGTGTCCTGGAAGCACGCCCTGGAGCGCAAGGACGGCCCATCGGCGCTGATCTTCTCGCGTCAGAACCTGCAGCACCAGGACCGCGACGCCCAGCAGATCGCCGACATCAGCCGTGGCGGTTACGTGCTGAAAGACTGCGCCGGCGAGCCTGAGCTGATTCTGATCGCCACCGGTTCCGAAGTGGGCCTGGCCGTTCAGGCGTTCGACAAACTGACCGAACGGGGCCGCAAGGTCCGCGTCGTGTCGATGCCGAGCACCAACGTGTTCGACGCCCAGGACGCCGCCTACAAGCAGTCCGTACTGCCGCTGGAAGTCGGTGCGCGCATCGCCATCGAAGCTGCCCACGCTGACTTCTGGTACAAGTACGTCGGCCTGGAAGGTCGTATCATCGGCATGACCACCTACGGTGAGTCGGCTCCGGCCGCTGCACTGTTCGAGGAGTTCGGCTTCACCCTGGAAAACATCCTGGGCACCGCCGAAGAGCTGCTGGAAGACTGATTCTGACTGTGCGAGGCGAGGGCGTTGCCCTCGTTTCGCGACGCAAGGCCGCTCCTGCAAGGTATGGCGTAGACCGTACCTTGCAGGAGCGGCCTTGTGTCGCGATGGGTCGCCCGCGGCCCCAATAGCCATCATGCGTTAGCGAGCCACCAATGCCCCACCCGCGTCCTTACAAAGTTGCACTCAACGGTTACGGCCGCATCGGCCGCTGTGTCCTGCGCGCACTGTTCGAGCGGGGGGCAAAGGCCGGTTTCGAGATCGTTGCGCTGAACGACCTGGCCGATCAGGCCAGCATCGAATACCTGACACGCTTCGACTCCACCCACGGGCGTTTCCCCGGCGAGGTGAAAGTCGACGGCGATTGTCTGCATATCAATGGCGACTGCGTGAAAGTCATGCGCAGCGCCACCCCTGAAGGCATCGACTGGGCCGACCTGGGAGTCGATCTGGTGCTGGAGTGCTCTGGTGTCTATCACACCCGCGCCGATGGCCAGCGTTTCCTCGATGCCGGCGCGCCGCGCGTGTTGTTCTCGCAACCTATGGCCAGCGAGGCCGATGTCGATGCCACCGTGGTCTATGGCATCAACCAGCATTGCCTGACCGGCAGCGAACGCCTGGTGTCCAATGCCTCCTGCACCACCAACTGCGGCGTACCGCTGCTGCGCGTGCTGGACCAGGCATTCGGCATCGAGTACGTGCAGATCACCACCATCCACTCGGCGATGAACGACCAGCCGGTGATCGACGCCTATCACCACGAAGACCTGCGCCGTACGCGCTCGGCCTTCCAGTCGGTGATCCCGGTGTCCACTGGTCTGGCGCGCGGCATCGAACGCCTGCTTCCGGAACTTGCCGGGCGAATCCAGGCCAAAGCGGTACGTGTGCCGACCGTCAACGTCTCGTGCCTGGACATCACCCTGCAAACCGCCCGCGACACCCATGCGGCCGAGGTCAACCGGGTGCTGCGCGAGGCCGCGCAGAGCGGCCCGCTCAAAGGCCTTTTGGCCTACACCGAGCTGCCTCACGCCAGCTGTGATTTCAACCATGACCCGCATTCGGCCATCGTCGATGCCAGCCAGACCCGCGTTTCAGGCCCTCGCCTGGTGAACTTGCTGGCTTGGTTCGACAACGAATGGGGGTTCGCCAACCGTATGCTCGACGTTGCCGAACATTATCTGCACGTCGTCCACCCAACCCGCAGCAAACAGCCCTGAAGGACTGCATTCATGACCGTGTTGAAGATGACCGACCTCGACCTGCAAGGTAAGCGCGTACTGATCCGCGAAGACCTCAACGTGCCTGTGAAGGACGGTGTGGTAACCAGCGATGCGCGTATCCTGGCAGCGCTGCCGACCATCAAGCTGGCCCTGGAAAAGGGTGCGGCGGTAATGGTCTGCTCGCACCTGGGCCGCCCGACCGAAGGCGAGTTCTCTGCCGAGAACAGCCTCAAGCCGGTTGCCGACTACCTGAGCAAGGCCCTGGGCCGCGAAGTGCCGCTGGTTGCCGACTACCTGGGCGGCGTTCAAGTGAACGCAGGTGACCTGGTGCTGTTCGAGAACGTGCGCTTCAACAAGGGCGAGAAGAAAAACGCCGACGAGCTGGCACAGCAGTACGCCGCCCTGTGCGACGTGTTCGTCATGGACGCCTTCGGTACCGCTCACCGTGCCGAAGGCTCCACCCATGGCGTGGCCAAGTTCGCCAAGGTCGCGGCCGCCGGCCCACTGCTGGCGGCCGAGCTGGACGCGCTGGGCAAGGCCCTGAAGGCCCCGGCCAAGCCAATGGCGGCCATCGTCGCCGGCTCCAAGGTGTCGACCAAGCTGGACGTGCTGAACAGCCTGAGCAGCGTCTGTGACCAGTTGATCGTCGGTGGTGGCATCGCCAACACCTTCCTGGCTGCTGCCGGCCACCCGGTTGGCAAGTCGCTGTACGAGCCTGACCTGGTCGAAACCGCCAAAGCCATCGCCGCCAAGGTCAGCGTGCCGCTGCCGGTCGACGTCGTGGTTGCCAAAGAGTTCGCCGAAACTGCCGAAGCGACCGTCAAGGCCATCGCAGACGTAGCTGCCGACGACATGATCCTGGATATCGGCCCGCAGACCGCCGCCAATTTCGCCGAGCTGCTGAAGTCGTCGAAGACCATCCTGTGGAACGGCCCGGTCGGTGTGTTCGAGTTCGATCAGTTCGGCAACGGCACCAAGGTGCTGGCCAAGGCCATCGCCGAAAGCGCTGCGTTTTCCATCGCAGGTGGTGGCGACACCCTGGCCGCTATCGACAAATATGGCGTCAGCAAGGATATCTCCTACATTTCTACCGGTGGCGGTGCTTTCCTCGAGTTCGTCGAAGGCAAAGTGCTGCCAGCCGTGGCGATCCTGGAAGAGCGGGCAAAAGCCTGACAATGGTGGCGCCTGGCAAAGGGAGCGGCCTGATGGTCAAACAATTGCCTGTGATGATCCTGGCCGGCCTGCTGGGCGCCTGCTCCAGCGGGCCGTCGTCGGATGCCGACCCGGCGCAGCCGCCCAAGGGCGGTTGCTACCAGTCCGAGTGGCAGGCCGAGACCGTGCCGGTCATCAACAAGCGCGTAGGCCCGGAAGGCCTGGAAAAGTATGACGAAGAACACCAGCGCCAGGCGCCGGGTTGCCCTTGAAGCGTGTAGCGGCACCGAGTGTTTCGTCGGGGCAGGCAACCAAGCGACCGCTCTGTGGTCATCTAGAGGATATGTAATGAAAGCGCTGCTGGCCTCGATGGCCCTGGCGACACTGGCAGGATGCTCGCTGATACAGCCTGCACCGTCCGCCCCGGCGGACAACTGGACCCGCTGGGTTTGCGACACTCAGACCGAAGTGCTATGGCGCTTCGCTGATGCTCAACGGGACCAGGTTGACGTACGTCTCGGCGGCGGCGACCAGGTCTATAGGCTCAAGTCCGAGCCGGGCGCCTCTGGCGCGCTGTACAGCGATGGCGTGCTGGCCTTCCACACCAAGGGCGAAGAAGGCCTGGTGTACTGGGTGGCAACCAACGATCTGATTGGGCGGGGCTGCAAGGCACCGTGACTGGCCGGGCCGCACAGGCGGCCCACACTACTTGAACAGCAACCGCCCCTGCGGCAGGCTTGCACGAAACAAACGACGCTTGTCGGGAGAGAGATACACAATGGCACTCATTAGCATGCGCCAGATGCTGGACCACGCCGCCGAGTTCGGTTACGGCGTTCCGGCTTTCAACGTCAACAACCTCGAGCAGATGCGCGCCATCATGGAAGCGGCCGACAAGACCGACTCCCCGGTGATCGTCCAGGCTTCGGCCGGCGCCCGCAAATACGCCGGTGCCCCGTTCCTGCGCCACCTGATCCTGGCCGCCATCGAAGAATTCCCGCACATCCCGGTGTGCATGCACCAGGACCACGGCACCAGCCCTGACGTATGCCAGCGTTCCATCCAGCTGGGCTTCAGCTCGGTGATGATGGACGGCTCGCTCGGCGAAGACGGCAAGACCCCGACCGACTACGAGTACAACGTCCGCGTTACCCAGCAGACCGTGGCCATGGCCCACGCCTGCGGCGTTTCGGTGGAAGGCGAGCTGGGCTGCCTGGGTTCGCTGGAAACCGGCATGGCCGGTGAAGAAGACGGCATCGGTGCCGAAGGCGTGCTGGACCACAGCCAGATGCTGACCGACCCGGAGGAGGCCGCCGACTTCGTCAAGAAGACCCAGGTGGACGCCCTGGCCATCGCCATCGGTACCAGCCACGGTGCTTACAAGTTCACCAAGCCACCTACCGGCGACGTGCTGGCCATTGACCGCATCAAGGAAATCCACAAACGCATCCCTAACACCCACCTGGTGATGCACGGTTCTTCCTCGGTACCGCAAGAGTGGCTGGCGATCATCAACCAGTACGGCGGCGACATCAAAGAGACCTACGGCGTACCGGTCGAAGAGATCGTCGAAGGTATCAAGCACGGCGTGCGCAAGGTCAACATCGACACCGACCTGCGCCTGGCGTCCACGGGTGCCATGCGCCGGCTGATGGCTCAGAACCCAAGCGAGTTCGACCCACGCAAGTTCTTTGGTGAAACCGTGAAGGCCATGCGTGACGTGTGCATCGCCCGTTACGAAGCTTTCGGCACTGCCGGCAATGCCTCGAAGATCAAGCCGATCTCCCTGGAAGGCATGTTCCAGCGCTATCTGAAAGGTGAGCTGGCCGCCAAGGTCAACTGATCCACAGGTGCAGCCCTGAAAAACCCGCAGCGATGCGGGTTTTTTTATGCGTCGAAATCCTGCAAGGCTACCGTTAGTCGGCTACCGTGAAACTTATTCACTGATAGCGATCTGATTGCATTGCTTGTCGGATCCGCAGGTCTAGAGTATTAATCGGATCCAATAGCACGTCGAAGTCGGTCAAACAAGAGAAGCAGCATGGATGGCGCTTACCCTCAACCACTGGATGGCAAGTCGGTTCTTCTGGTGGTCGACGATTACCCGGAAAACCTCATTAGCATGCGGGCCTTGCTGGCGCGCAACGATTGGCACGTATTGACCGCAAGCTCGGGGATGGAAGCCCTGGGTACGTTGCTTGAGCACGAGGTCGATCTGGTGCTGCTCGATGTGCAGATGCCCGAAATGGACGGTTTCGAAGTGGCGCGCCTGATGCGCGGTAGCCAGCGAACCCGGCTGACCCCGATCATTTTCCTCACCGCCAACGAGCAGTCCGATGCTGCCGTGCTCAAGGGCTATGCCAGCGGTGCTGTGGATTATCTGTTCAAGCCGTTCGACCCACAGATACTCAAGCCCAAGGTGCAGGCGCAGCTGGACCAGCAGCGTAACCGGCGCATGCTGCAGCGGCTGACGTGCGAGCTGGAAGCCGCCCGGGCGTTCAATGCCTCGATCCTCGAGAATGCCGCTGAAGGCATCCTGGTGGTCGATGCCGAGGGCGTCATCAGCTTTGCCAACCCGGCAATCTCGCGCTTGATGCATACCCCGGTCGAGCAACTGCAGGGTGCCAACCTGCTCGATCTGCTGCAGTTGGCCAACGCCACCCTGTGGAGCGAATCCGAGTTCCACAACGCCTACCTCGCGCGGCAGATCGTGCGGGTCCATGATGCCCACCTGCGCCTCCCAGGTGGGCAGCTGGTGCCTGTGGCCCTGTCATGCGCGCCGTTGCCGGCGGAGCAGCAGGCCATGGTGGTCACGGTGCTGGACATGTCGGTGGAGCGCAACCTGCATCAGCAACTGGAATACCAGGCGGTGACCGACTCCTTGACCGGGCTGCTCAACCGCCGCGGGTTCTACCAGGCTGCCGAAGGCGTATTACTGCGCGGCGAGCGCTCGAACAAGGTTCAGGCGCTGATGTACATGGACCTGGACGGCTTCAAGCGGATCAATGACTCGTTGGGCCATGAGGCCGGAGACAGGGTGCTGCGCTGGGTGGCCGAGCAGATCAAGGACTGCCTTGGCAGCGAGGCGCTGCTGGCGCGCATGGGCGGTGATGAGTTCACCGCGCTGTTCGACGGCTTGCCATACCCGGAACAGGCCGGGCGCCATGCCGAGAAGCTGCTTGAGCGGGTGTCGATCCAGCAGCAGGTGGAGGGGCTGGATGTGTGCTTGGGCGTCAGCATCGGTATCGCCACCTACCCCGACTGTGGCGGCAATGTCGAAGGCCTGCTGCGCGCCGCCGACACTGCCATGTACGCAGCCAAGCAGGCCGGTCGCCAGCAGTATCGCTTCTATGATCAGGAACTAAACGGCCGCGCCCGCTCACGGCTGATGCTTGAGGACAGCGTGCGCAATGCCATCGAGGTCCAGGATTTCAGCCTCGTGTACCAACCCCAGGTGGCCTTTGCCGATGGCAAGCTACGAGGTTTCGAGGCCCTGCTGCGCTGGCAGCACCCGAGCGTTGGCGATGTGCCGCCAGGGCTGTTCATACCCTTGCTGGAGGAAGCACGGTTGATCAACCGCCTGGCCAGCTGGATCTACCGCCAGGGGGCCGCGCAGCGTCAAGCCTGGTGCCAGTGTTTCGCCCCGGAGCTGGTGTTGGGTATCAGCCTGAGCCGCGCGCAGTTTTCCATGCCCAGCCTGATCGATGAACTGCAGCGGGTGATTCAGGATTACCAGCTCGACCCGGCGCAACTGGAAGTCGAAGTGGCCGAGACCTCGCTGATGTACAACATCGACACGGCGATCAAACAGATTCATCGCCTGCGCGGGCTGGGCGTACGTGTGGCACTGGACGATTTCGGTGCTGGCGACTGCTCGCTGCGCATGTTGCGCGACCTGCCTATCGACACGTTGAAACTGGACCGCCATCTGGTGGCGCGCCTGCCGGACTCTGCGGCGGATACGGCGTTGGTGCGCAGCGTCATCGGCCTGTGCGCAGACTACGGGATCACCGTGATCGCGGAAGGTGTTGAAACACAGGCCCAGGCTGCGTGGCTGAAGGCAAACGGTTGCGCTTACGTGCAGGGCTTTCTGGTCGCGCACCCGATGACGGCAGTTGATGCCACTGGCTTCCCGGCGATTTTTCCCTGGCTGCGGCCGTGATTGGCTAGAATCGGCATTCGTTACGCCGAATGCCATGCCATGACCGTATTACGCTATTTGCAAGCCTACCCACCGCACCTGCAGGAGCAGGTGCGGCAGATGATCGACAGCGACCGCCTGGGCGAGTATCTGCAGCGCCGCTACCCCGGCCGCCATGACGTGCAGAGCGACAAGGCGCTGTACGGCTATGCCCAGGACCTGCGCCAGCAATACCTGCGCAGCGCGCCAAACCTGGACAAGGTGCTGTTCGACAATCGCCTGGACCTGACCCACAGGGCCCTGGGGCTCAATACCGCGGTATCGCGGGTGCAGGGCGGCAAGCTCAAGGCGAAGAAGGAAATCCGTATCGCCTCGCTGTTCAAGGAGGCGGCGCCAGAATTCCTGCGCATGATCGTGGTGCACGAACTGGCGCATTTGCGCGAGCGCGATCACAACAAGGCGTTCTACCAGCTCTGCCAGCACATGGAGCCGGCATACCACCAACTGGAATTCGACCTGCGCGTCTACCTGACCTATCGGGAGTTGCCGGGCAACCTGTAAGGATCACGCAGCATGGATGTGAGCAAGACCAAGAGCAGTTTCTACCGCCGCCTGTACGTGGCCTGGTTGATCGACAGCCAGACCGCCACCAGCGTGCCGGCGCTGATGGAGGCCACCGGCATGCCGCGGCGCACGGCACAGGACACCATCGCCGCGCTCGCCGACCTGGATATCGTCTGCGAGTTCGAGCAGCAGGAAGGTGCGCGCAACCATGCCGGGCATTACCGCATCCATGACTGGGGAGCGATCGACAAGCAGTGGATCATCCGGCACCTGCGGCAGATCAGGGAAGTACTGGGGTATCCGTGACCTTGCGCATGCCGATATGCGGGATGTCGTCTTCCAGGTATTGCTCGCCCACCACCTCGAAACCGTGCCGGGCGTAGAAACCCTGCAGATGTGCCTGGGCCGACAGGTAAACCGGCGTCCCAGGCCAGCAGTGGCCGGCTGCCTCCAGCCCTTTCATCAGCAGCGGGTGCCCGAGTTTCAGCTCGCGCGCGTCAGGTGAAGTCACCACCCGCCCGATGACCACATCGCCACCCTGCAACTGCGGGTCCAGCAGGCGCAGGTAGGCTACCAGCTTGTCATCCTGCCAGCCCATCAGGTGCAGGGTGTCGCCCGCCAGGTCCTGGCCATCGACTTCCTGGTAGGCACAGCGCTGTTCGACCACGAATACGGCGGTACGCAGTTGCAGAATGGCGTAGAGCTCATGTTTGTCGAGGTCGGAGTGGTGCTTGCAGAGCCAGTGGATGGACATGGTGGTAACTCCTGGAATTGATGACGGATCATCGCAAATTTTCCAGTCACGGCCAAAATAGAGGCTAAATGACATTATTGTCCGCTGCCCCACACAGCGGCCTTTGTGTACTCTCATCTGCGATTCGCCTTCCACAGCGTGTGCCTCCCACTGCAAAAGGACCTCTGCATGCGGCCACTGCTTTGCGCGTTAGGTTTGTTGGGTGCGCTCCTGGCAGCACCTGCATTTGGCCAGGCCAGGCTGCGGCTGGTAGCCGACAACTGGCCACCGTTCACTGACAGCGGGATGCCTGGCGGCGGTCTGGCTACCAGCCTGGTCACCACGGCACTGGCCCGCGCCGGGTATGCCAGCGGCTACGAGGAAGTGCCGTGGGCGCGGGCATTGATGGGCATTGGCGACGGGCGTTACGACGTGCTGATCAGCGCCTGGTATAACGATGCGCGTAAACAGATCGGGCAGTTTTCCGAGGGCTACCTGAGCAATCGCATTCGCCTGCTCAAGCGCAAGGGCGACACGTTCCGCTACAAGCATCAGGCCGACCTTTATCCTTACAGCATTGCGGTCGTACGCGACTATGCCTATTCACCGGCGTTTGATGGCGATACTCGCTTGAATAAGGTGGAGGTGCGCAATTTCTCGACCGCCGTGCGCATGCTGGCAGCCGGGCGGGTAAACCTGGCAGTTGAGGACGAGTACGTGGCGCGCTACAACCTGCAGCGCGAGCCGCAGCAGGTGCGCGACGGCGTGGTGCTGATGGAGCCGCTGCTGGGGGAGAATACCCTGCATATTCTGGTCAGCCTGAAGCACCCTGATCACCAGCAGATCGTCGAACGCTTCGAGCAGGCCATCGCGGCGATGAAAGCTGATGGCAGCTATGCAAGGCTGCTACACCAGCATGGCTTTTGATCTCGACTCTCTGTTCCGGCCTATTCGCGGGTAAACCCGCTCCCACGGGGATAGCGTCTGGGCGAAGACAGCGCGGAACCTGTGGGAGCGGGTTTTCCCGCGAATAGGCCGGAACAGGAATAACTCAGGCTGACGGTGCCTCTTTGATCAGGTGTGCAGCCAGCGTGCGCAAAGGCCCCAGCTGCCGGCAGATCAACGCCAGCTGCGTCTGTACCAAGCGCTGATGCTCATCCAGTTCTTCCGGCATCTGCTCCAGGGCGTTGGCCAGCGCCTCTTCGGCGTCACTGTGAATCGCCACCGGCAGCCGCGCCGCCAGGCCATTGGCAATTTCGTCCAGGCTATTGGCCACACTTTGCCCGGCGCCATCGATCAACTGCTCCTGCACCTCTGCCGGCAAGGCTGTATCGCGATGCGCGCCCAGCCCTGACAGGTAACTGAGCAAGGTATGCGACAGCACCAGGAAGCGGAACCCGACATCGGCTTCCTTGCGGAAATGCCCCGGCTCCATGAGCATGTTGGCCAGAGTGGTCGACAGGGCCGCATCGGCGTTGTGGGCGTTGCGCCGGGCCAGGCGGTAGGCGAGGTCGTCGCGTTTGCCGTGGGCGTATTGCTGCATGATCTGGCGCAGGTACACGCTGGCGCAGGCGAGGGTGTTGGCCAGCGCCTTGTTCAGCCGCCGGCCCTGCCAGTCAGGGAGGAACAGGAATACCGCGAGGATGGCGATCAGGCTGCCGACCAAGGTATCGAACAGGCGCGGCAGGAACAGGCCGTAGCCATCGCCGATCTGGTTGAAGCAGAACAGCACCATCAGCGTGATCGCAGCCGTGGCCAGGGTATAGCGGGTGGTGCGGTTGACGAAGAACACCACGCCCGCAGCCACGGCGAACAGCGACTGGATGACAGGGTTGGGGAACAGGTCGAACAGCGCCCAGCCGACGGTCAGGCCAACTGCAGTGCCGAAGATCCGCTGCACCAGCTTGCGCCGGGTGGCGCCATAGTTGGGCTGGCAGACGAACAGTGTGGTGAGGATGATCCAGTAACCTTGGGTCGGGTGGATCAGGTGCACCATGCCGTAACCGATGGACAGCGCCAGTGGCAGGCGCAGGGCGTGGCGGAACAGTAGCGAGGTCGGCGTCAGCTGGGTACGCAGACGCGTCCATACGTCCTTCAGGGTGCGTGGCGAGCGGTCCAGCAGGCTGCTGTCGCTGGCATCAGCCAGGCTGTCGGGGTTGCTGGCGGCGCTGAGCAGGCGGTCGAGGGTCGCCAGGTTGGCAGCCAGGGCACGCAGCGAACGCAGCAGGCCACGCCAGGCCGGGTTGCTCTGGATGCGCAGGTGTTCAAGCGAGGCGTTGAGGTCTTCCAGTGCTTCGGCGAAACCCGTGGCCAGCACGAAAGGCTGGCGCAGGCGGATCGAGCGGGCCAGCTCCTGGCAGGATGCACCTTGTTTGCGCAGCAAGCGTTGGCAGCGGAACATCACATCGCTGTGGAAGAACGCTTCATTCAGGGCGTTGTAAGGGTAGTGCGAGGCGCTGACCCGTTCGTGGATGTCCTGGGCCAGGAAGTACAGCTTGAGGTAGCGGCTGACCTTGGAGTTCGGCTGGCTGTTGCCGACCCTGTGGAGGATGATTTCCTTGGCCGCGTTGAGCGCCGCCACCACTTTGCCATTCTGCTGGGCCAGCGCCAGGCGCTGGGCCTCGACATCAAGGTTGCGGATCGGCTCGAACAGGCTGGCCTTGAGCTTGAGGTAGCTGCCAAGTTCGAAAAACAGCTTGGCCAGGCTCTGCTGCACCGGCTGGTTGGAAAACAGCGCCTGCCACAGCACCGAGAGCAGGCCGTACCAGGCCGCGCCCGCCACCAGCAGCATCGGCTCGTGCCAGAAGTCGGTGACCATTCCGCCACGCTGGTCCACGCCGATCATGGTGTACACCGAAGTGATCAGCGTTGCCGAAGCAATCGCGCCGTAGCGCTCGCCAAGGGCGCCGAGCATGGTCAGGCCAAACGCTGCCAGCGCCAGGGCGATGACGAAGATCCACGGGTAGGGGAACAGCAACTCGACCGCCAGTGCGGCGATGGCAAAGCAGGTGAGGGTGACGGCCAGGGCGCTGAGGCGGCCCTGCCAGCTGTCATCGGTCTCGGCCAGGGCACTGGCGATGATGCCGAGGAACAGTGGAATCAGCAGGGCCATCTCGTTCTGGTACCAGCACAGGGCCAGGCTGCCGGTGAGGGCGATGGTGACCCGGATGCTGTAGCTGAACTTGTCTTGGCCCCACAGGCGACGCAGTGACTGACGGAACGAACTCGATGACATGATGGCCCGCTAGGCAGTGATCAGAGGAATACCTTTCAGAACCGGATACCGGGGCGCGAAGTGGCCCCGGTTACGGCGCTGAGCACGGGCCAGCAAGAAGCGTTCCGTGCTGCTGAATGGATTCTACTCTACACGAACTGCGCAGCGGCGTTGGCGGATGCCCAAGCCCACTGGAAATTGAAACCGCCCAGGTGGCCAGTGACGTCGAGCACTTCGCCAATGAAGTACAGGCCGGGGCTTTTCAGCGATTCCATGGTCTTGGACGACACTTCGCGGGTGTCCACGCCACCGAGGGTGACTTCCGCGGTGCGGTAGCCTTCGGTACCGGCCGGCACCACCTGCCAGTTCGCCAGTTTCTCGGCGATCTGCGCCAGTTCCGCCGGGGTGTACTGCTTCATCGGCCGGGATTCGAACCACTGCTCGGCCAGCAGGTTGGCCAGCTTGCGGGTGAACACCTCGCCAAGCACGGTCTTCAGTTCGGCGTTGGCGCGCTCGGCCTGCACCTGCTGCAGCCAGCTCAGTGCATCGCGATCCGGCAGCAGGTTGATCTCCACCGTGTCGCCGGCTTCCCAGAACGACGAGATCTGCAGGATCGCCGGGCCACTGAGGCCGCGGTGGGTGAACAGCAGGTTCTCGCGGAAACTGGTGCCGTTGCAGCTGGCGGTGCAATCCAGCGAGGTGCCGGACAGCTCGGTGCACAGTGCCTTGAGTTGGGGCTCGGTGATGGTGAACGGCACCAGCCCGGCGCGGGTCGGCAGCAGGGTGTGGCCGAACTGGCGGGCCACCTGGTAACCAAAGCCGGTGGCACCCAGGGTCGGGATCGACAGGCCGCCGGTGGCGATCACCAGCGACTGGCAGGCGTACTGGCCGCCACTGGTTTGCAGCAGGTAGCCGGCTTCGGTCTTCTCGATCTGCTCGATGCTGGTGTGCATGCGGATCTCGGCACCGGCCTCGTCGCACTCGGCCAGGAGCATGTCGAGGATGTCGCTGGCCTTGTTGTCGCAGAACAGCTGGCCGAGCTTCTTCTCGTGGTACGGCACGCCGTGCTTGCTGACCAGCTCGATGAAGTCCCACTGGGTGTAGCGGGCCAGGGCTGACTTGCAGAAGTGCGCGTTATGCGAGAGGAAGTTGCTCGGTTCGGTGTACATGTTGGTGAAGTTGCAGCGCCCGCCGCCGGACATGAGGATCTTCTTGCCGGGCTTGTTGGCGTGGTCGAGCAGCAGCACCCGGCGGCCACGGCGGGCGCTGAGCTGGGCGCACATCAGGCCGGCGGCGCCGGCGCCGAGGATGATCACGTCGGTGGAGTGCACGGTGTAAACCTTTTTGAAAGAATCGCTGAACCCTGTGGGAGCGGGTTTACCCGCGAAGGCGGCGGTGAGCCCACCATCGCATTCGCGGGTAAACCCGCTCCCACAGGGACCTTGCCAAGCTTTTAGATGATGCGGACTTTAAGGGACCGGCCCTTGATCTTGCCGCTGTTCAAGCGCTGCATGGCCTGCTTGGCCAGCGGCCGCTCCACGGCAACGAAGGCCTGGAAATCGAAGATGGCGATCTTGCCCACCTGCTTGCCCGGGATCCCGGCATCGCCGGTCAGCGCACCCAGGATGTCGCCCGGGCGCAGCTTGTCCTTGCGCCCGGCGGCGATGCACAGCGTGCTCATCAGCGGCAGCAATGGCGCGCCGCCCTGGTTCTTCAGGCTGTCCAGCTGGTCCCAGCGCAGCGGGCTTTTCTGCAGGTCTTCAATGGCCTGGGCACGGTGGCCTTCGGCCGGTGCCACCAGGCTGACTGCAACCCCTTTCTCACCCGCACGGCCGGTACGGCCCACGCGGTGTACATGGATTTCGGCATCACGTGCCAGCTCGACGTTGATGACCATGTCCAGGCCATCGATATCCAGGCCGCGGGCCGCCACGTCAGTGGCCACCAGCACCGAGCTGCTGCGGTTGGCGAACATGGTCAGCACCTGGTCGCGGTCACGTTGTTCCAGGTCGCCGTGCAGGGCCTGGGCGACGATGCCCTTGGCGGTCAGGTGGGCAACCACGTCCTCGCACTGCTGCTTGGTAAAGCAGAACGCCACGCACGATTGCGGGCGGTAGTGGCCAAGCACACGGATGACCGCATCCAGACGCTGCTGCGGGTCGATCTCGATGAAACGCTGCTCGATCTGGTTGTCGGCGTGCAGGCTTTCAACCTTGACCTGTTGCGGCTTGCGCATGAAGTCGGCAGCCAGCTGCTCGATGCCGGCCGGGTAGGTGGCCGAGAACAGCAGGGTCTGGCGGCGCGACGGGGTCTTGCCGATGATGTTGGCGATGGCGTCGAAGAAACCCATGTCGAGCATGCGGTCGGCTTCGTCCAGCACCAGGGTGTTCAGGCCGTCGAGCACCAGGGTGCCTTTGTCCAGGTGTTGCTGGATGCGCCCCGGCGTGCCGACGATGATGTGCGCGCCGTGTTCCAGCGAGGCAATCTGCGGGCCCAGCGACACGCCACCGCAGAGGGTGAGGATCTTGATGTTGTCCTCGGCGCGCGCCAGGCGGCGCAGCTCCTTGGCCACCTGGTCGGCGAGCTCGCGGGTGGGGCACAGCACCAGCGCCTGGCAGCCGAAGTAGCGCGGGTTGATCGGGTTGAGCAGGCCGATGCCGAAGGCGGCGGTCTTGCCGCTGCCGGTCTTGGCCTGGGCGATCAGGTCCTGGCCGCGCAGGATGACCGGCAGGCTCTGGGCCTGGATCGGCGTCATCGAGGCATAGCCGAGGGCGTCCAGGTTGGCCAGCATGGCAGAGGACAGCGGCAAGGTGGCAAAGGCGGTGGATTCGGTGGTCACGAGGCGGGCCTGCGGTGCGAAGCGAAAAATGCCGCACAGTCTACCAGCCTCATGGCCATTCGCCCTACGACTCCATGTGTTGTTCCGGACGACGGGCACGCCTTCCGTCCGTCGGCGACAGTTGCAGGAAGATCGCTGCCGCCAGCATGGCCATCACCCCGATGGTGACGAAGGTCAGCTGGAACGCGCCCAAGGTGGTCTCCACGCCATCGGCACTGCCCGCCGCGGTGAAACCGCCGAGCAAGGCACCGGCGCAGGCCACGCCGAGGCTTAGCGACAGCTGTGCGACCACCGACAGCAGGCTGTTGCCGCTGCTGGCGCTGGCGTCGTCGAGGTCGATCAGGGTCACCGTGTTCATCGCCGTGAACTGCATGGAGTTGACCGCACCGAGCAGGGCAAGCTGCACCAGCAGCACTGCATAGGGCGTCTGTTCGTCGACCAGGCCCAGGCTGGCCAGCAGGATGCCCAGCAGCAAGGTGTTGCCGGTCAGTACGATGCGGTAGCCCAGGCGCTCGATCAGTGGCCGGGCGACGGACTTGGCGAGCATCGCCGAGGCGGCCAGCGGAATCATGCTCATGCCGGCCTGGGCCGGCGAATAGCCCAGCGCTACCTGCAGCAGCAACGGCACCAGGAACGGCAGGGCACCGCTGCCCAGGCGCGAGAACAGGTTGCCGAGGATGCCGATGGCGAAGGTACGCACGCGGAACAGGCTGGGCGAGAACAGCGGCTCTGGGTCGCGCCCGGCGCGCAGCCAGTAGGCGGCCAGGCAGGCCATGCCGGCGAACAGCAGCAACATCACCCGCAGGTGTGGCAGGTGCAGCTCGCCCAGGCCTTCCATGGCGATGGTGATCAGCACCATCGCGGCGCCGAACAGGATGAAACCGGGGCCGTCGAAGCGGGTGCGCTCGACCCCGCGCAGGTCGGGGATGAACTTCCATACCGCATAGCAGCCCAGCGCACCCACTGGCAGGTTGAGCAGGAAGATCCAGTGCCAGCTGAGGATTTCCACCAGCCAGCCGCCCAGGGTCGGGCCCAGCAGCGGGCCGAGCAGGCCGGGGATGGTGATGAAGCTCATGATCCTCACCAGCTCGGTACGCGGGTAGGCGCGCAGCACCACCAGGCGCCCGACCGGCAGCATCAGCGCGCCGCCCAGGCCCTGCACGATGCGGGCGAAAATCAGGAAACCGAGGCTGTTGGCCGTGGCACACAGCAGCGAGCCGAAGCTGAACAGCAGGATGGCGCTGAAGAAAATGCGCTTGGTACCGAAGCGGTCGGCAATCCAGCCAGAGGCGGGGATCAGCAGGGCCACGGTGAGCATGTAGGCGATGATCACGCCCTGCATGCGCAGCGGGTCTTCGGCCAGTGAGCGGGCCATGGCCGGCAGGGCAGTGTTGAGGATGGTGCCGTCCAGGGACTGCATGAAGAAAGCGATGGCCACCACCCAGGGCAGCCAGCGGGCGGTGACGGGGTCCAACGGTGCACGATCAGGCATGACGTCCTCTTTTGTCTGTGCTGGCCCTTTCGCGGCTAAAGCCGTTCCTACAGGAATCGCGTATCCCCTGTAGCAGCGGCTTTAGCCGCGAAAGGGCCGGTAATGCCAATCACAATGTCAGGGTCAGCCCTTTGACCAGCGCCCCCGGCAGATGGCTCGACCCGGTACTACGCTGCCCGTAGGTGCTGGTCGACAGGATCATCTCGCGCTCCTGGGTCAGGTCCTCCAGCTGGCTGCCAAGCAGGCTGTACAGGCTGTCATCGAAGCGCATGGTGCTCACCGGCCCCTGGATCTCGCCGTTTTCCACCCAGAACGTGGCGAAGCGGGTCAGCCCGGTCATGCGTGCCGCTGGCAGGTCAGAGTAGTTCAGGTACCACAGGTTGCTGATGTACAGCCCGGTGCCCAGCCGCTCAAGGACCTGCTCGCTGGGCAAGCTGCCCGGCGCCAGGCTCAGCGCGCAGGGCGATTCGTAGCTGTCGGCACCATTGGCCAGCAGCTCGAATTCCGCTGCGCTGCGGGCACTGACCAGCCGCTGCAACGCTTTACCTTGCTGAATCAACGGTACATCCAGGCGCGGCGAGCCCTCGTCGGAGAATGCCGGGCTCAGCGAGCCGCTGACCTGCTCGCTGAAACTGACCAGCGGGTGCAGTTGCGCATCGCCGTTGTACAGGCGCTGCAGGGCACTGTTGCCCGTGGCCAGTGCCTGCGCGGAGAAGCCGCCCCAGCAGAGCATGCCGGCGATTTCGTCCATCGCCGCAGGCGCCAGGTAGGCACGGTAGCTGCCAGGTTTCAGGGTAACGGCCGGGCGCCCGAGGAAACCCAGCTGCTCCCGAGCCTGGCGCAGGCGGGCGGTGAAATCGTCGGCGCTCCACTGCTGGCCGGCATAGTTGGCTTTCACGGCCTGGCCATTGCTGTGGAACAGGCTCCAGTCGAAATTGAAGCTGTTGGCCTGGTGCCAGCCGAATGCCCCGAACGAGCTGGCAAAGCCCCGGCAGATCGGGCCGGCGGCGTAGATGCCGACCAGGTCCAGGTCGCCAGCCTCGCGGTCGAGCAGACCCAGTACCTGGTCCAGCTCGGGTAGCGGTTGATCCTGCTGGCTGAGGTTGTGCCAGGCGCTGTCATCCAGGCGCAGGTACGGGTCGATGGCCAGCAGCGGCAGGGTCTGGCGCAACTGCTCCAGGGCTGCGCTCAGGCGTTGCAGGTCAAGTTGTGCGTCGCCACTGAGGGTCACCTGCTGTTCTGCCTGGCGGCCGTCACGGATCAACCGCAGTTGCGCGCTGGCCTGGCTCACCTCGCCGGCCTGGCGCACCTTGGCGTGGTTGAAGCGCACGAACTGCGACTGTTCGGCACTGAAGCCCAGGGTGAACTGCTCGCCAGGTTGCAGGGCATCCTGCACGGCGGCGACCAGGGTCTGGAAAAGGTGTTTCATCAGGCGTCCCCTCCGAATACGTCGATCTGGCGGAATACGCAGGCGGGCGAGGCATGCCCGACCCGCACCACCTGGTTGGGTTCGCCCTTGCCGCAGTTGGGCGTGCCCAGGACCTGGAAGGTGCTGCGGTCGCCGACCGCCACCAGGTTGCGCCAGAATTGCGCGGAGATGCCGCGGTAGTTGGGGTTCTTGACGATGCCCTTGAGCTCGCCGTTTTCGATCAGCTGGCCCCACTCGCAGCCGAATTGGAACTTGTTGCGTGCGTCGTCGATGGACCACGAACGGTTGGTGCGCATCAGGATGCCGTGCTCGATGCCCTGGATCAGCTGGTCGAGGGGCTGATCGCCGGGCTCGATGTTGAGGTTGGCCATGCGGTCGATCGGCGCGCGGTTCCAGCCGCAGGCGCGGCTGTTGGCAACCCCGTCCAGGCCCGAGCGAAACTGCGACAGTGCGCCGCCCAGCGGGCGCAGCAGCAGGCCATCGCGGATCAGGAACTGCTTGCTGGCTGCTGTGCCGTCATCATCGAAGCTGTAGCTGGCCAGTTCTTCGCCAATGGTCGGGTCGAACGTCACGTTGAGCAGGCGGGAGCCGTATTGCAGGTGGCCGAAGTCACTGGCTTTGACGAAGCTGGTGCCTGCGTAGTTGCGCTCGTCACCGAGGATGCGGTCCATCTCCAGTGGGTGGCCGATGGACTCGTGGATCTGCAGCATCATCTGGTCGGGCATCAGCAGCAGGTCACGCGGGCCGCTTGGCGTGTTCGGCGCCAGCAGCAGCTGCAGCGCCTGGTCGGCGACCTGACGGGCGGCACCGACCAGGCCGCAGCGTTCGATGATCTCGAAACCACCTTGCTGGCCGAAGTTGTCGCGGCCCAGGCTGCGGCTCTGGCTGTCCTGGCCGTCGCTGGCGGTGACGCTCAGGCCCGGGAACAGGAAGCGCTGGGCATGGCGCAATTCTGCGCCGGCTGAGTTCAGGTAGGTCTGCTCGACCAGGCTCAGGCCCAGGCTGGCCTGCCAGTCCACCAGGCGGCTGTCCGTCGGCACGCTGGCCGATTCGGCGGCGAGCAGGCCAAGGCAGTCGGCCAGGTTTGGCATGGGTTGGTCAAAATTGGGCGAAACATGGTCGTGACGGGCGTTGGTCACCGGCTGCTCGCGCAGGTCGAGCAGGCTGTGCCGGGCGACCTGCCGGGCCAGCGCCTCGGCCTGCTCCAGTGCCCGCTGCAGGCCGGCCTGTGACAGGTCGGCGGTGGCCGCATAGGCCTCCACGCCATTGACCCGCACCGTGAGCATGGCGCCCTCGTCCTGGCTGAAGTGTGGAGGTTCGGCCACATTGCGGCGAACCGAAAGCGCCTGGTGCGACTGTTTCACATGGCGCAGGGAAAACAACTCGGCCGTGCTGCGTAGCGCAGCAAAGCGCTGGCGCAGCAGGGCGCTGGAATCGAACATGCACAAGCCTCCGTTTTCACGGTGGCTCCCCCTAGAACCACCCGTCTTGCATGGCAAGGCACGTGTCGTCGCGCGCCTCGAGCAATGCCAGCTCATTATGGCAGCCAGGAATTTCCCAGGTCAGGAAATAACGAGCGGCCTGCAGTTTGCCGAGATAGAAATCGCGGTCGACCGGGTTGCCCTTGAGCAGGCCTAGTTCGGCGTGGATGGCTTGTTCCAGCCAGCGCCAGCCGATCACGCAGTGGCCGAAGGCCTTGAGATACAGGGCAGAGTTGGCCAAGGCACCGGCGATCTTGCCCTGGGCCAGGTCGCCGAGCAGGGCAAGCGTTACCGACTGCAGGCGGTTGACCAGTTGCTCCAGTGGTTGGCGCAGGGTGTCCAGGCCCGGATGATGGCTGGCGCGTTCGGCAGTGGCGGCGATCAGCCGGATCAGTTGCTTGAGGCCTGCACCGTCGTTCTGCGCCAGCTTGCGGCCCAGCAAGTCAAGTGACTGGATGCCCTCGGTGCCTTCGTGGATAGGGTTCAGGCGGTTGTCGCGGTAGTACTGCTCCACTGGGTACTCGCGGGTGTAGCCGTGGCCGCCGAGAATCTGGATTGCCAGTTCGTTGGCCTTGAGGCAGAAGGCCGAGGGCCAGGACTTGACGATCGGGGTCAGCAGGTCGAGCAGCTCCTGGGCCTGTTTGCGTACGTTCTCGTCGCTGGCAGTATGGGTGTCGTCGAACAGTCGCGCAGCGTACAAGCCCAGGTCGAAGGCGCCTTCGACATAGGCCTTCTGTGCCAGCAGCATGCGTTTTACGTCGGTGTGCTCGATGATCGGCACGGCCGGGCTTTGCGGGTCCTTGTTGTCCGCCAGGCGGCCTTGTGGCCTTTGGCGAGCGTATTCCAGCGAATACAGGTAACCGGCGTAACCGAGCATCACTGCACCCATGCCAACACCGATGCGCGCCTCGTTCATCATCTGGAACATGCACGCCAGGCCCTGATGCGGCTGGCCGACCAGATAGCCGACGCACTGGCCGTTGTCGCCAAAGTTCAGTGCGGTGGAGGTGGTACCGCGCCAGCCCATCTTGTGGAACAGTCCAGCCAGCAGCATATCGTTGCGTGGGCCGCGGCTGCCGTCGTCGTTGACCAGATACTTCGGTACGATGAACAGCGAAATACCTTTAACGCCAGGCGGTGCGTCCGGCAGCTTGGCCAGCACCATGTGCACGATGTTCTCCGACAGCTCGTGGTCGCCGCCAGAGATGAATATCTTGTTGCCTTTGAGGCGATAAGTGCCATCGCCGGCGGGTTCGGCGCGGGTGCGGATATCGGCCAGCGAAGAGCCTGCGTGTGGTTCGGTCAACGCCATGGTGCCGAAGTAGCGGCCGTCGATCATCGGCTGCAGGTAAAGGCGCTTCTGCTCGTCGGTGCCAAAGCTCTCGATCAGGTTGGCCGCGCCCATGGTCAGGAACGGGTAGGCCGTGGTGCCAGCGTTGGCGGCCTGGAAATGGGCGAAGCAGGCCTGCGAGACCAGGCTGGGCAATTGCATGCCGCCGACGTCGAAATCGCGGTTGGCGTTGAGGAAGCCGGCTTCGAGGAAGGCATCTACGGCGGGTTTCACTTCAGGGATCAGCTCTGCGCGGCCGTCTACGTATCGCGGCTCGTTTTCGTCGGCCTTGCGGTTGTGCGGGGTGAAGAATTTCTCGGCGATGGTGCGGGCTGTGGCCAATGCCGCGTCGAAGGTTTCGCGGCTGTGGTCGGCGAAGCGCGGGCGCTGGGTCAGGGCCTCGGCTTCGAGGACTTCGTAGAGTTCGAAGGCGAGGTTGCGGGGGCTGAGCAGGGTCTCGGGCATGGGAGGCGGTCCTTGAACGGGCTTGGGGCGAGTCTAGGGCCGCAGTGAGAGCGTGGGACAGTTTTATAGGTTTGAGTGATATGTGTGTAGAAGGTGGCATGGCGGGCGGGTGCTTGCCATGCCGTGCTGGGGGGGGGCAGAGACGGGACTGTCAGTTTTTTATGCACCGCGCCGGCCCTGCCAACCATCAGCATCTAAGCAAACCGCTCTATCAGAGAGGTGACAATGCTCTGATGCATCAATTTTCAGCGTTATTGAACTCTTCATCGGTCATCTCTCCCAAATAGGAGACATTGACCAGTACTGTGACGTATCCGCTTGGCCTGACTTGCTTTTTAGCCCATTCAACGGTCTTTGCTGTAACGCGTGGGTGGGGTAGGCCTACTGTGACAGGTGCATAGCGAGTGGCGGTATTGGGCGACTGGAAAGCGAAAAGGTAGAAGTGTTTTTTCATGATCATGTACTCCGTGGTTTTGGGTGTGTTGCCAGGCGAGAATCGCTTCAGTTGGCTTGGCAACGCAGTTGGAAACCACGCCTGACGGGGCAGGCTTGTCGCTCGATCATGCGCAGGGGCGCGCCTGCAAAGCGCGAGCGCGGCGTGAAATGAAAAAGGAGAGCCGAGGCTCTCCTTTTCATCAACGACCCATGGCCTCAGCCAATGGTCATCAGGCTGGCGTTACCACCGGCAGCCGCAGTATTCACACTCACCGCGCGCTCAATCACCAGCCGCTCCAGCGCAATCTGGTGATCACCACTGGACAGCCCGTGCACACCGACGATCGCACCGGCACGCTTGGCCACCTGCTGGCACACGCTGCGCAGTTGGTCCGAGTCGCCATGGTGGATCACGGCGTCGAACGCCACGTCATCCTTGTTCCAGTCCGCCACCAGCTTGATCTTGGCCTGCAGTTCACGCGGCAGGCGGGCACGCAGGGCCTTGCCCGGTTCACTGTCAGCCCACACCGCCGAGCTGCCGACGGCCAGTACCGCAGCCAGTTGCGCCAGCAGATCGACTTCGTTGTCCGCCAGGCACAGCACGTGCTCGCGCGGCAGGATGGTGTAGCTGTTGCGCTCGCCGGTCGGGCCTGGCAGCAGGCGGGCGATGCCGCTTTGCGATTGGCTGGCGAACTGGTCGCACAGCGCCGCCAGGTCGGCCAGCTGATTGCTCTCGGCCCAGGCCTTCAGCCCGTGCAGCGGTTTGACCAACTGATCGTGCAGGGTGCGGTCCGGCTTGCCTTCGCCATCCTGTTGCTGGAAGTGGCGGCCAATCGCGTCGGCCGGGCGGGTCGACAGCAGGCGGTACAGGTACAGCGGGCCGCCGGCTTTCGGGCCGGTGCCAGACAGGCCTTCACCACCAAACGGCTGCACGCCCACCACGGCACCCACGATGTTGCGGTTGACGTACATGTTGCCGGCGTTGGCGTTTTCCACCACCTTGGCGATGGTCTCGTCGATGCGGGTGTGCACGCCGAGGGTCAGGCCGTAGCCCGAGGCGTTGATCTGTTCGATCAGCTGATCGAGATTGCGACGGTTGTAGCGCACCACGTGCAGCACCGGGCCGAAAATCTCACGCTTGAGCTCGTCGAAGCTGTCCAGCTCGATCAGGGTTGGCATCACGAAGGTGCCACGCTTGATCTCGGCTGCATCGGCGATTGCGACTTGGTAAACCGCGCGGCCTTTCTCGCGCATGCCCTGGATGTGCTTCTCGATACCGGCCTTGGCTTCGGCGTCGATCACCGGGCCAATGTCCACGGCCAGGCGGTCCGGGCAACCCAGGCGGCTTTCGGCCATGGCGCCCTTGAGCATTTCGATCACGCGATCGGCGGAGTCTTCCTGCAGGCACAGTACACGCAGGGCCGAGCAACGCTGGCCGGCGCTGTCGAAAGCTGAGGACACCACGTCGATCACCACCTGCTCGGTCAGCGCCGAGGAGTCGACGATCATCGCGTTCTGGCCGCCGGTTTCGGCGATCAGCGGGATCGGCCGGCCCTGGTTGTCCAGTCGGCCAGCGACGTTGCGCTGCAGCAGGCGGGCGACTTCAGTGGAGCCGGTGAACATCACGCCTTTGACGCGCTCGTCACCGACCAAGCCGGCGCCGACGGTTTCGCCGCGGCCTGGCAGCAATTGCAGCACGCCTTCCGGGATACCGGCCTCCAGCAGCAGGCGCACGGCCTGGGCGGCGATCAGCGGGGTCTGTTCGGCAGGCTTGGCCAGCACTGGGTTGCCGGCAGCCAGGGCTGCGGCCACCTGGCCGGTGAAGATCGCCAGTGGGAAGTTCCACGGACTGATGCACACCACCGGGCCCAGCGGGCGGTGGGCGTCGTTGCTGAAGTCGTTGCGTGCCTGCACCGCGTAGTAGCGCAGGAAGTCCACGGCTTCACGCACTTCGGCGATGGCGTTGGCGAAGGTTTTACCGGCTTCGCGGATGAGCAGGCCCATCAGCGGTTGGATTTCGGCTTCCATCAGGTCGGCGGTGCGTTCGAGAATTGCAGCACGCTCGGCCGGTGGGGTGGCCTGCCAGATCGGCGCGGCGTTCAGCGCGCACTGGATGGCATTGTCGACGTCGGCAACGGTGGCTTCCTGCACGTGGCCGACCACGTCGCGGTGGTCCGCCGGGTTGAGTACCGGTACGGCAGAAACTTCGCTGGCGGCGCAGGCCAGCAGCGGGGTGGCTTTCCAGTCGTTGTTGGCAGTGGCCAGCATGGCGCAGGACAGCGACGCCAGGCGGTGTTCGTTGGCCATGTCGATGCCGGCCGAGTTGGCGCGGTCGCTGCCATAGAGGTCGCGCGGCAACGGGATGCGTGGGTGCGGCAGGCCGATGCTGCCTTCCTGGGCGCCCATGCGTTCGATGCTGGTTACCGGGTCGGCGACCAGTTCCTGGATGGAGATCGAGTGGTCGGCGATACGGTTGACGAACGAGGTGTTGGCACCGTTTTCCAGCAGGCGGCGGACGAGATAGGCCAGCAGGGTTTCGTGGGTACCGACAGGGGCGTACACACGGCATGGACGGTTCAGCTTGCCATCGGCGATCTTGCCTACAACCTGTTCGTACAGCGGTTCACCCATGCCGTGCAGGCACTGGAACTCGTACTGGCCCGGGTAGTAGTTCTGGCCGGCGATGTGGTAGATGGCCGACAGCGTGTGGGCGTTGTGGGTGGCGAATTGCGGGTAGATCGCCTCTGGCACGGCCAGCAGCTTGCGGGCACAGGCAACGTAGGACACGTCGGTGTACACCTTGCGGGTGTAGACCGGGTAGCCTTCCAGGCCTTCGACCTGGGCGCGCTTGATTTCGCTGTCCCAGTAGGCGCCTTTTACCAGGCGGATCATCAGGCGGTGGCGGCTGCGCTTGGCCAGGTCGATGACATAGTCAATCACGTAAGGGCAGCGCTTCTGGTAGGCCTGGATAACGAAGCCGATACCGTTCCAGCCAGCCAGGGCTGGCTCGAAGCACAGGCGCTCAAGCAGGTCGAGGGACAGCTCCAGGCGGTCGGCTTCCTCGGCGTCGATGTTCAGGCCGATGTCGTACTGCTTGGCCAGCAGGGTCAGCGACAGCAGGCGTGGGTACAGCTCTTCCATCACGCGCTCATACTGGGCGCGGCTGTAGCGTGGGTGCAGGGCCGACAGCTTGATCGAGATGCCCGGGCCTTCATAGATGCCGCGGCCATGGGATGCTTTGCCGATCGAGTGGATTGCTTGCTCGTAGGACGCCAGGTATTTCTGTGCGTCATGCTCGGTCAGTGCGGCTTCGCCAAGCATGTCGTAGGAGTAGCGGAAGCCCTTGGCTTCGAAGCGGCTGGCGTTGGCCAGGGCTTCGGCGATGGTCTCACCGGTCACGAACTGCTCACCCATCAGGCGCATGGCCATGTCGACACCCTTGCGGATCATCGGTTCGCCGCTCTTGCCGATGATGCGGGTCAGCGAGGAGGTGAGGCCGGCCTCGTTGTGGGTAGAGACCAGTTTGCCGGTCAGCAGCAGGCCCCAGGTGGCGGCGTTGACGAACAGCGACGGGCTGTTGCCCAGGTGCGGCTGCCAGTTGCCGTTGCTGATCTTGTCGCGGATCAGGGCGTCGCGGGTGCCTTTGTCAGGGATGCGCAGCAGGGCTTCGGCCAGGCACATCAGGGCAACGCCTTCCTGGGACGACAGGGAAAACTCCTGGAGGAGGCCCTGAACGATGCCGGCGCGGCCGCCAGCGCTCTTCTGATTGCGCAGCTTTTCCGCGATGCCGGCCGCCAGCTTGTTGGTGGCTTCGGCCAACGGGGCGCTCAGGCGCGCCTGCTCCAGCAGCATAGGTACCACTTCCTGCTCGGGGCGGCGGTAGGCGGCAGTGATTGCGGAACGCAGTACCGACTGCGGCAGGATGCTTTCGGCAAATTCGAGGAAGCACTGGTGGGCGTGGTCTGGCTGCACTTCGCCAGCGTCATCGGCCAGGTTGTTGGCGTGACCGTTGAGTTCGGTCAGGGTAGCGCCACCCTCGAGCTTCTCCAGGTAGTTGAAGATCGCTTGCTTGATCAACCAGTGCGGCGTGCGGTCGATGGACTGCGCAGCTGCTTTGAGTCGCTCACGGGTCGGGTCGTCAAGTTTGACCCCAAGGGTGGTCGTCGCCAATTTTCTTATCCTCATTATTGCCACGGTTGTGGCTTAAGCTGCGCCAAGATTAGCTGTAGCCGTTTTTGGGTGCAACCAGGTGCAACCCGATTTTTTTGAGGAAAAGGTGCAACTCGTCTGTTGATATTTCTTGCAGGCTAAAAAGAAACCATTACGGTGCATTTTCTTATGGATAACGTCGTTTTTGCTCCAAAAAGAAGCAAGGAGGAGGACTTTTCCGAAACGGCACGGCCGGGTGCAACTTGCAAATGAAAAATGGTTGCACCGACTTTGCGTTGTTGCATAGCATTCGCCGCCTGGGTGCAACCGCCTTGAGGGCGGTTGCGCATGAGATAAAAACAAACGCCAGGGCACACGCATGGGCAATCCACTCACGATCACGTTCGTGATCTACATCGCGGCAATGGTGCTGATCGGCTTCGCGGCCTATCGCTCCACCAACAATCTTTCCGACTACATCCTCGGTGGGCGCAGCCTGGGTAGCGTGGTCACCGCGCTCTCTGCCGGTGCTTCCGACATGAGTGGCTGGCTGCTGATGGGCCTGCCGGGCGCCATCTACTTTTCCGGCCTCTCCGAAGCCTGGATCGCTATCGGGCTGACCGTCGGCGCTTACCTGAACTGGTTGTTCGTCGCCGGCCGTCTGCGCGTGCAGACCGAGCACAATGGTGATGCGCTGACCTTGCCTGACTACTTCTCCAGCCGCTTCGAAGACAGCAGTGGCGTGCTGCGGATCATCTCGGCGATCGTCATCCTGGTGTTCTTCACCATCTATTGCGCCTCTGGCATCGTTGCCGGTGCCCGTCTGTTCGAAAGCACTTTCGGCATGCCGTACGAGACCGCCCTGTGGGCCGGTGCTGCAGCAACCATCGCCTACACCTTCGTCGGCGGTTTCCTGGCAGTGAGCTGGACCGATACCGTGCAAGCCTCGCTGATGATCTTTGCACTGATCCTCACGCCGGTCATCGTGCTGATCTCCACCGGTGGCTTCGATACTACCTTCCTCGCTATCGAAGCGCAGAATCCGGCCAACTTCGACATGCTCAAGGGTGCAACCTTCGTTGGCATCATCTCGCTGATGGGTTGGGGCCTGGGCTACTTCGGCCAGCCGCACATCCTGGCGCGCTTCATGGCCGCCGACTCGGTCAAGTCGATTGCCAACGCCCGTCGCATCTCCATGACCTGGATGATCCTGTGCCTGGCCGGCACCTGCGCCGTGGGCTTCTTCGGTATCGCCTACTTCTCGGCACACCCTGACCTGGCGGGCCCGGTCACCGAGAACCATGAGCGCGTGTTCATCGAGCTGGCCAAGATCCTGTTCAACCCATGGATCGCCGGTGTGCTGCTGTCGGCCATCCTGGCGGCGGTAATGAGTACCCTCAGCTGCCAGCTGCTGGTCTGCTCCAGTGCCCTGACCGAGGACTTCTACAAGGCCTTCCTGCGCAAGAACGCTTCGCAGGGTGAGCTGGTCTGGGTCGGCCGCCTGATGGTGCTGGCCGTCGCCCTGATCGCCATTGCCATGGCTGCCAACCCGGAAAACCGCGTGCTGGGCCTGGTGGCCTACGCCTGGGCCGGCTTCGGTGCTGCCTTCGGGCCAGTGGTGCTGATCTCGGTACTGTGGAAGGGCATGACCCGTAATGGTGCGCTGGCCGGTATCGTGGTCGGTGCGCTGACAGTGATCCTGTGGAAGCAGATCGATACCTGGGGCTTGTACGAAATCATCCCGGGCTTCTTGCTGGCGAGCATCGCCATCATCGTGGTGAGCAAGCTGGGCAGCCCGTCGCAGGCGATGGTGCAGCGCTTCGAAACCGCTGATGCGGCGTACCACGCCGACAAGTAATTGCCGTTGAATCGGCGGCGCCTGCTTCGCGGGTAAACCCGCTCCCACAGGAGCTGCGCAGCACTTGAGTGCCGTGGAGTCCCTGGGGCGGGTTTACCCGCGAAGCAGGTGCCGCCGATCAGCAGTCCGGACCTGACTCCGCCCGCAAGGCAAGGTAAACTTGCCGACTTCGCAGGAGTTGCCATGAACTATCGTCACGCCTTCCACGCCGGCAACCATGCCGACGTCCTCAAACACATCGTGCTGACCCGCCTCATCGCCCTGATGTCGCGCAAGGAGCAGCCGTTCGCCTACATCGACACCCACGCAGGCCTAGGCCTGTACGACCTGCAAGGCGACCAGGCGACCCGCACCGGCGAATACCTCGAGGGGGTCGCGCGTCTGTGGAATCGCGATGACATCCCGGCCATGGCCGCGGACTACCTGCGTATCATCAAGCGCCTCAATGCCGATGGTAAGCTGCGCTATTACCCGGGTTCGCCCGAGCTGGCCCGCCGCCTGATGCGCGAGCAGGACCGTGCACTGCTCAACGAAAAGCACCCGGAAGACGGGCCGCTGCTCAAAGAGAACATGAAGAAAGACCCGCGTGTGGTCGTGCACCTGGGGGAAGGCTGGCATGTGCCGCGGGCTTTGCTGCCCGTGCAGGAAAAGCGTGCGATCATGCTGATCGACCCGCCGTTCGAGCAGGCCGACGAGCTCAAGCGCTGCACCACCTCGATGAAAGAGGCGATCGGCCGCATGCGCCAGACCGTCGCAGCCATCTGGTACCCGATCAAGGACCAGCGCTCGCTGACCCGCTTCTACCAGGACCTGACCAGTACCGGCGCGCCGAAGCTGCTGCGGGTCGAGCTGTATGTGCATCATCAGGATAGCCCGCAGGGCCTCAATGGCTCTGGCCTGGCAATCGCCAACCCGCCTTGGGGGCTGGAAGAAGAGCTGCGCGAACTGCTGCCCTGGCTGGCCAAGGAGCTGGCGCAGACGGCCGGCAGCTTCCGCATGGACTGGCTGATCGCCGAATAGCCGGCCGTGCGAGCCCTTGTAGGCGCGGCCTCGTGTCGCGAAAGGGGCGCGAAGCGGCCCCCGGATCTTCAGCTTCGCAGCAGAAACTGCCGGGGCTGCTTCGCAGCCCTTTCGCGACACGAGGCCGCTCCTACAACGGCCGCGCAGCCTGCGATGTTTGCGTTATAATCTCGCCCTTTAGCCGCCACCCGCCCATGAGGCCGCTGGCGCATCTCTACCGAATGAAGAGGCTAATCCCTTGGCATTGACGATTCTTGGCCTGTCCGGCGCCCTTAGCCATGACCCTTCCGCGGCCCTGTACATCGACGGCAAACTGATTGCCGCCGCCGAAGAAGAGCGCTTCGTGCGTGACAAGCATGCGAAGAACCGCATGCCCTACGAGTCGGCGAAATTCTGCCTGGAGCAAGCTGGCATCAAGCCGTCCGACGTCGACGTGGTGGCCATTCCGTTCGCCCCGATCAGCCTGTTCGGCAAGGCCCGCTGGCACTACGCCAAGCGCTATTGGTATGCCCCGGACCGCGCACTTGACGCAATCCTGATGGGCAACCGTCGCTACAAGCGCTACCGCAAGAAGATCGTCTGGTGCCTTGAGCAACTGGGCTTCGACCCGAAAAAGGTCAAGATCGAGCCGGTCGAACACCACCTTGCACACGCTTCCAGCGCTTACCACTGCTCGGGCTTCAAAGAGAAGACCGCGATCCTTGGCATCGACGGCAAGGGTGAGTACGCCACCACCTTCTTCGGCTACGGCGAAAACGGCAAGATCCACAAGATCAAGGAATTCTTCGATCCGGACTCGTTGGGTGGCCTGTATGGCGCCATCACCGAATTCCTCGGTTTCGAAATGCTCGATGGCGAGTTCAAGGTCATGGGCATGGCGCCCTACGGCGATGCCAGCAAGTACGACTTCTCCCGCCTGGCCAGCTTTGAAAACGGCGAACTGGTGATCAACACCGAGTACGCCAACGTCATCGGCCTGCGCCGCTACAAAGAGAAGGGCAAGGGCTTCTACTTCTCGCCGAAGCTGATCGAATGGCTGGGCCCCAAGCGCGAAGGCGACATCGCCGACGAGCCGTACATCCACTACGCGGCCAGCATGCAGGCGTTGTTCGAGAAGCTGGCGCTGCAGATGATCGACCACTACCTGGGCGATACCCTGCGTGAAACCGGCAAGCTGGCCTTCGCTGGCGGCTGCGCGCTGAACGTCAAGCTCAACCAGAAGATCATTGCCCGCCCGGACGTGAAAGAGCTGTTCGTTCAGCCGGCTTCCGGCGACGCCGGCACTGCAGTCGGTGCGGCCGCCTATGTGTCCCACGCCCGTGGCGTACCGGTCGAGAAGATGGAGCACGTCTACCTCGGCCCTTCGTACTCCAATGAAGACGTGATCGCCGCCTGTGCCCGTCACCCGGACCAGCCGAAATGGCGCAAGCTCGACAACATGCCACAGCAGATCGCCCAGATCATGGTCGATGGCAACCCGGTGGCCTGGTTCCAGGGCCGCATGGAGTTCGGCCCGCGCGCGCTGGGTGGCCGTTCGATCATTGGCTGCCCGAGCGTCGAAGGTGTGGCTGACCGCATCAACCACCAGATCAAGTTCCGCGAGCGCTGGAGACCTTTCTGCCCGTCGATGCTCGACACCGTCGCCCCGCAGATGATCAAGGTCGACCACCCGGCGCCGTTCATGACCTTCACCTTCGAAGTGGCTGAAGAGTGGAAGACCCGTGTGCCGGAAGTGGTCCACGAGGACGGTACTTCGCGAGCCCAGGTGCTCAAGCGCGAGTACAACCCGCGTTACTACGACATGATGAAGGCGCTGGAAGACCTGACTGGCAACGGTGTGTCGCTGAACACCTCGCTGAACCGCCGTGGCGAGCCGATGATCTGCTCGCCGACCGATGCGCTGAACATGTTCTTCGGTTCGGACCTGCAGTACCTGATCATGGAAGATATCCTGGTCGTGAAGGACGGCGCAGCCGCCTATGACCAGCCGCTCTGAAGCGCGGATCCTGCAGTTCTGCCATGGCTATGACGGGCCGTTCCTCGACTGCGCCCGTCAGTACGCCAGCCTGTTCCAGGGCAGCGGCTACAAGGTCACCACTGTGTTCCTCACTGGCGCCGCCGACCCGCAGGTTGCGGCCGGTTGTGCGTCGGACGAGGTGCTGTTTCTCGAATTCAGCTCCAAGGCCGTGCGTGGTCTGAAACTCGGTGCAATTCGTGCCCTGCGGCGCATCGCGGCCGAGCGCAATTTCAGCTTCTGCATTGCTCACCGCTTCAAGCCGATCTATGTCGCGCTGCTGGGTACAGGCTTGCCGGTGATCGGTGTGCACCATGCGTTCGGCGACTACGAGCGCAAGGGCCGGCGGATTTTCGCCAACCTGTTCAGCAAGCGCCTGAGCCTGCTGGGCGTGTCGGATGCGGTGCGTGACGACATGCGCCGGTGCCTGCCGCAGTGGCCTGCCGAACGAATCCAGACGCTGTACAACCGTATCGATATCGACGCCCTGCAAGCTGCCCTGGTACCCCGTGCCGAGGCCCGTGCGGCGTTGGGCCTGGATGCCCAGGCTTGGGTGGTCGGCAATGTCGGTCGCCTGCACCCTGACAAGGATCAGGCGACCTTGCTGCGTGGCTTTGCCGAGGCACTGCCTGGCCTGCCTGCTGGCGCACGCCTGGCCATCCTTGGCAAGGGCCGCCTGGAGGCCGAGCTCAAGGCGCTGGCTGCCGAGCTTGGCATTGCCGGGCAGGTGGACTTTCTCGGCCAGGTGGCGGGCGCCCGTCGCTATTTCCGGGCCTTCGATGTTTTTGCCTTGAGTTCCGACCATGAGCCGTTCGGTATGGTCCTGCTCGAAGCCATGGTCGCCGGCGTACCGGTGCTGGCCACGGCTTGTGGTGGTGCACGCGAAGTGGTCGAAGGGGTTGGCGTGCTGTTTCCGCTGGCCGATGCCGCGCAACTGGCGCAGGCGCTGCGGCACCTGGCAGCGCTGGATGCACAGCAACGTGAAGCCTGTGCCATGCATATGCTGCGGCGCCTGCACGAGCGTTTTTCCGACCAGGCTGTGCGCGAAGCGTTCTGGCAGTTGCCACAAGTTCGTGAGTTGGTGGGGAAGGCTTGATGCTCAATCATGTTCAAGCCATCCGCGAGCGCGGCTGGCGGGTCATCGACGCGGCAGCCTATGCAGAGGCGTGGGCGCGCTTTGGTGGCAGCGTAGCGACCCACCCATTGGTGGTCGAGCAACTGGCGGATCTGGCGCAGATTCCCGTGCGTTATCTGGGCTGGTACCAGGCAGGTGAGCTGACCGCGGCCATTGCGACCTGGGGCCGTCATCTGGCGCTGTCCAAAGACGTGCTCAAGCGTGCGGGCAAGAAGGCCCTGTTCGACCTTGGCAATGCCGAGATCATCCTGCCGGCGGCAGCTGATGCCGGCGCGCCGTTGCGCCATGCCGCACGCTACCTGTCCGAACTGAACCAGGGCCGTTTCAGTGGCCTGAAGGTGCAGAAGGAGCAGCTGGCCATGGCTCGTGCCCATGAAGACCTGTCGAAGAAGTTCCGCTACAACCAGCGCCGCGAATTGCGCCTGCTGGAAGAAGCGGGTGGCGTGGTGCGCCCGATCAGCGACTTCAGCGCGCAGCACATCGCTGCCATGTACTGCGACCTGTTCCAGCGCCGCTGGGGCTTCCCGGCCACCGGTGCCGAGCGCATGGCCGATGTGCTGGAGCGGCTGCGTGAACTGCTGATCGGCTCGGTGCTGATGCTCGATGACAAGCCGATCGCCATTCAACTGGTGTATCGCGTCGAGGCCCCCGAGTGGATCAGCGTCGAATACATCAACGGCGGCGTCGACCCGGAAACCAAAGCCTTCAGCCCGGGTAGCGTGCTGAGCTTCCTCAATACCCAGGCAGCCTGGGAAGATGCCCGTGCGCGTAACAAACCCCTGCGCTTCTCGTTCGGCCGTGCCGACCGGGAGTACAAGGACCGTTGGTGCAACCCTGTGCCGGTATTCCAGGCGTGAGTCGCAAGCAGCAGTTGCTCAAGCGCCACCGGCGCAACAAACGCCTGGGTTTGCTGGCCAGCCTGGCCGTGCTGCTGGCGCTGGGCGTCTTCACCTGGTGGTGGCTGCCGCTGTTGCTGTTGCCACTGCTCTGGGCTGCACACGAAGCCTGGTTCGCCGACCACCTGTTCTATGCGCCAGGCGAGGATTACGCCTACCGCTTCGGCGAACTGAGCCACGAAGTGCCGGCTGTGCTGCACGATGGGCTGCTCAAGGTGGACACCGCGTTGCAGGGCGATGAGACCCTGATCCTTGAAGTGCGGGTGAAAAGTGGATGGCTGGGGCGTTTCCTCGATCCACATGTAGAGCTGCGCGGCGGCGAAGCTGATGATCGGCAAACGTTCGAACGCGGTGTCGATGGGCTGCGCTTCCTCAACCTCACCGGGATGGCCGCACCTTTGCAGGCGGGCACGCTACGTCTGCGCGGGCGATATTGCCGGTTGCAGGGTGAGCCACGGCTGTGGATAACCCCCAGCGTCGAGCTGCAGCGTCGCCGCGTGATGGTCATCGCGCCGCATGCCGATGATGCCGAGCTGGCTGCTTATGGCTTGTACAGCCAGGCGGACGAGACCTGGGTCGTGACCCTGACTGCGGGTGAGATCGAGGCCGAACACTATCAGCAGATGGGCCTTGGCAAGCCGGAGGCCGCCCGCTTGAAGGGTCGCCTGCGCGCTTGGGACAGTATCGCCGTACCGCGTTGGGCTGGCGTGCCAGAGTCCCGCTGCGTGCAGTTAGGGTATTTCTGCCTGCAGCTGCCCGCCATGCAGGCGGCCCCTGATCAGCCTGCCGCGTCCCGCGAAGCGGACATGGTCGATATTCGCCCGTTCCGCCAGTTCAACCCGTTCCCGCTGCCGGCCGACCGCGACGGTAAGCCAACCTGGCACAACCTGCTGGCTGATCTGCGGGCCCTGCTGGAAATGGCCAAGCCTGAAGTGCTGGTCATGCCGCATCCGCAGCTCGATCCGCATCCTGATCATGTCTGTGCCCAGGCAGCAGTCATGGAGGCCTTGCAAGGCCTGGCCTGTCAGCCGCAGACGCTGCTGTGTTACGCCAACCACCTGCATGACAACGACCGCTGGCCAATGGGCGACAGCGGCGATGGCGTGGCCTTGCCGCCGCAACTGAGCGCCGAGCAGGCCTGGGCGCCGTGCACGTTGCTGTTGGATGTAGCTACCCAGCGTGACAAGGCCATGGCCTTGGGCATGATGCACGACCTCCAGCCCCGGGCGCCGTTCAAGCGTCGCCTGCGCCGGTTGTTGCAGCGCTGGCTGGCAGGGCGCCGAGCGTCGCCTTACGGAGAGAACGAGTTCTTCCGCAAGGCCGTGCGCCGGCACGAATTGTTCTGGCGGCGTGAGCTGTAAAACCTGACCGGGATGGCGCAGAGCGCCCAAGGAAAGCAATGAAAGTCCTATTTCTAGTACAGAAGGAACAGCGTGCGATCCTCGATCGCCTGTACGATGGTGTCGCGGCCAACTGTGAATGCGACCTGCGCTGGTTGACCAGCGAAGACCAGCGCAACCTGCGCCGTTATTTCAAACGGGAAGTGCAGGTCGAACGTTATGACCGCATTGTCTTTTTCCTGCGCTTCAAGCAAGAAATCCGTCAGGTCGCCTTCATTCGTACGGTGCCAAACCTGGTCATTCTGGAGCACGACGCCTACCAGAATTACATCCCTTGCAAATACACCGGCAAGTTCAGCGCGCATTACCGCAAGCTGCCGTGGGCACGTGTGATCAGTTCGGGCTACATGGTCAGCGAGCGCCTGCGCCAGGAAGGTTTTGACGCGGTGTTCGTGCCCAAGGGCTACGACGAGCAACTGCTGGCCGATCAAGGCCGTGAGCGTGACATTGAGCTGGCATTCGTCGGCAGCACCAACAGTGTCGCCTACAGCGGGCGCAAGGCGCTGCTGGATGAGCTGGGGCGGGTAGAGAACCTGGTGGTGACCCGCACCAAGTCGGGTGAGGACTACTGCAACACACTCAACCGTATTCAGTTCTTTGTCAGCGCCGACGTTGGTATGGGCGAGTACATGATCAAGAATTTCGAGGCCATGGCCTGTGGCTGCGTGCTGCTGGCGTACGACCAGGGCGAAGCAGAGAACCGCGCGCTGGGTCTGCAGGACATGCACAACGTCGTGTTTTATGGCGACATCCCGACGCTGCAGGCCAAGTTGCGTATCTTGCGTGAAAATCCCGAACTGGCTAGGCAGATTGCCAGCAATGGGCGCGAACTGGCCGTTTCGCGTTTCAGTTTCGCAGCCGTCGGGCAGAGCATCGTGGAGCACATGCGCCCGGCGCTCAGGCCCCACCCGCCGTTGTCCGGTTGGCAACGTTTGCGGCTGAAGCTGGGCTTCTGATCGCAAGCGTGGCCGATCACGGCTTCAAACCATGGCTATTCTGGGCACTAACCCGTGATTTCAGGGGTGTCCAAGAGAGTGCCAAATCTGTCTAACATTTCCAGCCTATGCTGGAAAAAGGCGCTTGCCCGACGTTGCGTGGAGGGTAAGACTGGCATTGACGCTGGTTGATGGCGCCATTACCCATATGGAAATTTCATTTCTTGTTGATTGAAGTTGCAGTCCCACCTGGCTCGCACGGGAGAGGGGCTCTATCCCCCATGAATATTGTCAACATGATGTGGGCAGGCGGTTCGCCGTACATGTCCATTCACAAGGTTCACCAACAGGTGCTGTCGCATGCGGGAGCTGACGCCCGTATCAGTGATTGGTTAATGCTCGGTGGTGAGCTGTGCCATGGCCGCAGCCCCGCGCGCGCGTGGCACATGCCGCAGCGTGTACTTAAGGGCAAGAGCTTTTGGCGCCTGTTGCTGCCCTGGCAGCGCATGCGTCTGTACAGGGCCCTGAGAGAGGCCCAAGCTGATGTGATCTTGCTCGACGGCGTCGGGGTCGCACGCTTGGTGCTGCCAGTGCTGCAGCGCATCCCGCAGCTGCAGGCCAAGGTGCTGTTCCATGGCATGACCCGGCTGAATGCCAATGATGTGCTTTTGTTGAACGAGCTGCCTGCAGACCGACTGAGTATCGCAGCGGTCTCGCAGACTTTGGCGCGGTCGCTTGAGCGGGACATCGGTCGTCCCGTGCAGACGCTGCGCATGGCATTCGACCCGCAGGCTTTCGCCAGGAAGTTGCTCAGTTGCGAGCAGGCTCGTCAGATGCTGGCGCTGCCCCAAACCTCTGGTCAGGTGCTTGGAGCAGTGGGGCGGCTGGTGGAAAGCAAAGGCTTTGAAACGCTTATCAAGGCATTCGCCAAGGGTGCAGCCAGCAAGCCGGACATGCGCCTGGTGATTGTCGGTGACGGCCCTCTGCGCGCCAGCTTGCAGGCGCAAGTTGCTGAACTGGGGCTTACGGGGCGCGTGATTCTATGCGGGCACCACAACGATTTGCAGCGACTCTACCGGGCGTTTGACTGGCTGCTGGTGCCGTCGCGTGCCGAAGGCCTGGGCCTGGTGGTACAAGAAGCCGTGATGGCGGATCTGCCGGTGGTTTGCAGCGAGTTGCCAGTGTTTCGTGAGCAGTTGCAGCAAGAGGGCTGCTACCTGCCGGTTGGCAATGTCGAAGCCTGGGCCAAGGCAATCGAGCGCTGCGATGCACCTAGCGCAAAGGCCTTGGCCGTTCGTCAGCGCGAGGCGCTGGCGCCCGAGGCAGCATGGCAGGCGTTTTGCGATGGGGCACAGAAACTGCTGCGTGGGTGAAGTCAGCGAGCCAGGAGGGCCGCCTGGAAGTCGGCGATGGGGAACCGGTCACCCAGGTTCTCTCGCTCGATGTATCGCACCATATGTTGCACATTGCGCCTGATCATCCGTGCAGATAATGGCGGGCGCAGAAAACGCATGTCTGCTACATCGATCAGGCCGAGGCGCTGGTCAGGTGTTACCACTACATTGCCCAGGTGCAGCGACCGGAAGTACACGCCACTGCGGTGCAATTGACGGATCAATTCGATAAGCCGGGGCAGCCAGGCATGCCAGCTGAACCCGGCATCACGCGATAACTGCAGCAATGTACGTCCCGGCAGTGGGCGATACAGCACTGCTGTTCTGCCGGGCAAATCCAGTTTGTGCTGGCTGATCACTTCGAGTGTAGGGATGCCGAGTTGCTTCAGGCGAGCGGCGTTGTCGACGAAGCGCTGCGAGTAAGGTCGGAGCAGCGCAGATGAAATCAGGCGCTTCCTACGGAATATCTTGAGGAAATTCCCATCTGCGAGCAGGTAAACTTTGGCGCCATGGCTATCTGCCTCTAGCACCTGGGCTCCAAGTGTCAGCTGATCGAAGTCGACCTGGGAGAGGCGGGAGCACTGCATGTATAGGGCCTTGTCGTCTGCAAGCAAAAATGGCTGACAATAATGCCGAAAATAAAGCTGTTGCACCATGTCTGGTGTCATTTCGCGTTACTGGGGAGTTTGGATGTTGTATCAGAAGAGCTGGGCCAAGGGCTGGCTAGCTATTGGTTTTGTCTGGTTCCTGGCAGCCATTGCCTTGGCTCCCAGCAATAAGCTGTACCAGCAAGGCATGATCGTGTTCATGTGGTTGCCTACTCTGGTAATTGCATGGTCGGCGAGACGAATTCTGACTGATGCCTGGCGGCAACAGCCGGCGCTTTGGGGGGCGCTGGCGTTGCTATTGGCTTGGGGGGCGCTGAGCCTGGTCTGGTCAACTAATGAAGAATCCGGGCGTGAGGGCAAACGGCTGGTTTACATTCTGGTGTTCTTGCTGGCGTTCCCAATGATAGGGCAAATGGGGACGGCCCGTATTCGTCAGTTGCTGCGCATAGGGTCTGTATTGCTCGCGATTGCCGCGCTGATATCGATTGTCAGGTTCTATGGCATCCAGGCCATGCCGCTGATTACGCGCTTGGAAGGTATTGGCGAGATTTCACACCCGATCCTTGGTGCCTATGTGGTTGGAATAGCTGCGTTGCTGCTGCTTTACGATCGGCCGCGACAGTGCGCCTTGCGCCTGGGCTGGCTGTTGGCATTGGCCTGCCTGGGTGCATTTGTCGCCTTGAGCCAGAGCCGTGGCGCGATGCTGGCACTGGTCATTCCCGTGATACTGGCGCCTCTGTGGTTCCGTAACAGGTACAGTCAGCTCATCGCGCTGCTCGCCGTGGCGGCCACAGGGCTGGCGTTTTGCGCCGTATATGAACTGATCGCCCTGCGCGGCTCGTCCTTCCGCCCTGAAATTTTCCGCTCGGCACTGCACATGATCAGTGAGCACCCATGGGGCGGGCTGGGGCTGGGGGCCTACTACAGGGTTGAGGTTGCAGGTATGCAGTTCGATCACACCCACAACATGTTTACCCATGTTGCAGTTGAGCTCGGGTTGCCTGGGATGCTGCTGTGGATAGCTGTGTGGTTGTTCACCTTGGCGGAGATTATTCGTGCTCGCCACACTGCCTTTGGCAAGATCCTGCTTTGCCTCTGGGTGTACTCGACCATGGCCATGCAGTTCGACGCTGCCAGCCTCACCGCGACGCCACGGGCTGAGTGGTTCGTCAGCTGGCTGCCAGTCGGGCTGGTCATGTTGTTGCCATGGATGCGTGCCGAAAATGACGCCTGTGGTAAAATTTCCGGTTCAACCTGAACAGCGAGCTCGATGATGGCCGAAACACCGCTACCGGCGGAGCACACCTCCAGCCTGAGGATCTACTTCCGGCTGCTGAGCTACGTGAAACCCTATGTCGGCATTTTCCTGCTGAGCATTGTCGGTTTTGTGATCTTTGCTTCGACTCAGCCCATGCTGGCCGGGATTCTCAAATATTTTGTCGATGGGCTGAGCAACCCGGAAGCGGTCCTGTTTCCCAACGTCCCTTACCTGCGCGACCTGCAGTTGCTGCAGGCGGTGCCGCTGCTGATCATCCTGATCGCGGCATGGCAGGGGCTGGGCTCGTTCCTGGGCAACTATTTCCTGGCCAAGGTTTCCCTGTGCCTGGTGCATGACCTGCGCGTGGAACTGTTCAACAAGCTGCTGGTGCTGCCCAATCGCTACTTCGACAACCACAACTCGGGCCACCTGATTTCGCGGATTACCTTCAACGTGACCATGGTCACCGGTGCCGCTACCGATGCGATCAAGGTCGTTATCCGTGAAGGGCTGACGGTAGTGTTCCTGTTCGGTTACCTGCTGTGGATGAACTGGCACCTGACCTTGGTGATGGTCGCCATCCTGCCGGTGATCGCAGTGATGGTCAGCGTTGCCAGCAAGAAATTCCGCAAGCAGAGCAAGAAAATCCAGTCCGCCATGGGCGATGTGACGCACGTCGCGTCCGAGACCATCCAGGGTTACCGCGTGGTCCGCAGCTTTGGCGGTGAGGCTTACGAACAGCAGCGCTTTGGCAACGCCAGCCAGAGCAACACCGACAAGCAGCTGCACATGACCAAGACCGGCTCGCTGTACACGCCGCTGCTGCAATTGGTGATCTACACCGCCATGGCGGCGCTGATGTTCCTGGTACTGTTCCTGCGGGGTGATTCCACTGCCGGTGACCTGGTGGCCTACATCACGGCGGCAGGCCTGCTGCCCAAGCCGATCCGCCAGCTGTCGGAAGTCAGTTCGACCATCCAGAAAGGCCTGGCCGGTGCCGAAAGCATTTTCGAGCAACTGGACGAGCAGCCTGAGGTCGACACCGGTACCGTCGAGAAGGACCGTGTGGCAGGCCGCCTCGAAGTGCGTAACCTGAGCTTCACTTACCCTGGCACCGAGCGCGAAGTACTGAGCGATATCAGCTTTGTCGCCGAGCCTGGGCAGATGATTGCCCTGGTCGGGCGCTCGGGCAGCGGCAAGTCGACCCTGGCGGCCTTGATCCCGCGCTTCTACCACCACGATCAGGGGGAGATCCTGCTCGATGGCGTGGAGATCGAGAACTATCGCCTGCGCAACCTGCGCCGCCATGTTTCCCAGGTGACCCAGCACGTCACCCTGTTCAACGATACCGTGGCCAACAACATTGCCTATGGCGACCTGGCAGGCGCCCCGCGTGCCGATATCGAAGCGGCAGCCGCAGACGCCTACGCCAAGGAGTTTGTCGACCGCCTGCCAAAAGGCTTCGACACCGAAGTCGGTGAAAACGGCGTGCTGCTCTCAGGTGGCCAGCGCCAGCGCCTGGCAATCGCCCGGGCACTGCTGAAGAATGCACCGCTGCTGATCCTTGACGAAGCGACTTCGGCGCTGGATACCGAGTCCGAGCGGCATATCCAGGCGGCCCTGGATCATGTCATGCAGGGCCGTACCACGCTGGTGATCGCGCACCGTCTGTCGACCATCGAGAAGGCCGACCAGATCCTGGTGATGGACCAGGGCCGTCTGGTCGAGCGCGGCACCCATGCCGAACTGCTCGCAGCCAATGGCCATTATGCCCGGCTGCATGCCATGGGCCTGGATGAGCCGGCCAAGGCCGATATCACCTGACCCGCCTTGATCGGGGCCGTATCGGCCCCGGTTTTCACGGGAATGTTCCAGGGTGTATCTGGCCGTAAAGCCGTCGCCTACCCTGTGCTAATATCCTGCCCCTGTTCATTATTTTCATATGGGTTGCCCATGAAGTTGTCCATGCCGCGTTTCGATCAAGCCCCGGTACTGGTGGTCGGCGATGTCATGCTCGACCGCTACTGGCATGGCGGTACTTCGCGTATCTCGCCTGAAGCGCCAGTACCGGTGGTCAAGGTCGATCAGATCGAGGATCGCCCCGGCGGCGCGGCCAACGTTGCCTTGAATATCGCCGCCCTTGGCGCGCCAGCCGCGCTGATCGGTGTCACCGGCCAGGACGAAGCTGCCGACAGCCTCGCCAATAGCCTGCAGGCCGCTGGTGTGCGTTCGGTGTTCCAGCGCATCGCCCACCAGCCGACCATCGTCAAGCTGCGGGTCATGAGCCGTCACCAGCAATTGCTGCGCATCGACTTCGAAGAGCCGTTCGCCACCGACCCGCTGTCGCTGGGTGCTGAAGTCGACACGTTGCTCGAGGGCGTCAAGGTCCTGGTCCTGTCCGACTATGGCAAGGGCGCGCTGAAGAACCACCAGAGCCTGATCCAGGCCGCACGTGCCAAGGGCATCCCGGTGCTGGCCGACCCCAAGGGCAAGGATTTTTCCATCTACCGTGGCGCCAGCCTGATCACTCCGAACCTCAGCGAGTTCGAGACCATCGTCGGCCGTTGCGCCGATGAGGCCGAGCTGGTCGCAAAAGGCCTGCAATTGCTGCAGGACCTGGACCTTGGGGCGCTGCTGGTGACCCGTGGCGAGCACGGCATGACCCTGCTGCGCACCGCTCAGCCTGCGCTGCACCTGCCAGCCCGGGCGCGCGAAGTGTTCGATGTGACCGGTGCCGGCGATACCGTGATCTCTACCCTGGCGGCTGCCATTGCTGCAGGCGAAGACCTGCCGCACGCCGTGGCCCTGGCCAACCTGGCCGCAGGCATCGTGGTTGGCAAGCTGGGTACTGCGGCAATCAGCGCCCCGGAGCTGCGCCGGGCGATCCAGCGTGAGGAAGGCTCCGAGCGCGGTGTGCTGGGCCTGGAGCAACTGCTGTTGGCCATCGACGATGCGCGGGCGCACAACGAGAAGATCGTCTTCACCAACGGCTGTTTCGATATTCTGCACGCCGGGCATGTCACCTATCTGGAGCAGGCGCGGGCGCAGGGTGATCGGCTGATCGTCGCGGTCAACGACGATGCGTCGGTCAGCCGCCTGAAAGGGCCGGGCCGTCCGATCAACAGCGTTGATCGGCGCATGGCTGTGCTGGCCGGCCTCGGGGCGGTGGACTGGGTGATCAGCTTCCCTGAAGGCACACCGGAGAACCTGCTGAGCCAGGTCAAGCCGGATGTGCTGGTCAAGGGTGGCGACTATGGCATCGACCAGGTGGTGGGTGCCGATATCGTCAAGGCCTATGGCGGAACCGTGAAGGTACTGGGGCTGGTCGAGAACAGCTCGACCACGGCCATCGTCGAGAAGATCCGCAAGAACTGATCTATTGCTGGGCCGCAAAGCGGCCCCAGCTTGTTACTTGTGAAGTGAAGTGCGGGCGCGCTCCAGCAATGCGCGAGCCTTGTCACCAAAGCGCTGCAGATGCGAAGCCGGCGCCACCTTGCGCTCCACCAGCCCCTGCTGCTTGACCCAGTCCTTCCAGCGAATCCGCTCATCGGCCACCACCCAGCCTTCCTGCCTGGCAAAGCTCTCGGCCAGGTACAGCCCGCGGGTGCTCGCCGGCACCAGCTCATCTTTTTTCAGCGTGTACAGCTCGGCCAAAGGCTGCCCATCCTGTACCGGCATCAGGTACAGATCCGGCCGCTTGCGGTTGAGCCGCGCTACCAGCTGGTCGCCTTCCAGCCGCTCATCGACGTGGAACAGGCTGAGTTTCTTGGCTTCCCTGGGTACCTGCAGGCGCATGTCGTAGATCAACTGCAGCGAAGCGGTCGGCAAGTGCACATAGGCCCGTGGCCGTTCCAGCAACATCAGATTGCCGCAGTGCACCGGGCGGGCAGCCCCCGACTCGGGCGTCAGCACGAAGGGCAAGGCTTCGCGGTAATGCAGTGCGGCAGCATAGGGTGCTGGCAGCCAGGTATCGTTGAAGCGCCCGCTCAACCAGCCTTCCGGGGTCTCCAGCAAGCATTCTTCAGCTACTTCCTGGACGGCGGTGTGCAGCGGCAGGTTGAGTTCCTGGGCGGGGACATACCCGGAAATCAGCTTCAGTACCACGTCACCGCGATCCTGGCGACGTTGCCTCACCAGCACCCAGTAATCACGGTGCTGCCAATGCAGGGTCAGGCGCACGGAAACACCCAGGTTGGCCAGTTCGACCACGAAGCGCTGCTGGTCGGCAAGCTGGATGGCGCGCCGTCGCTGCTGGGTTTGGGCGAAGTTCAGGGGCATGCCGATGCTCTGGTAAACCAGGCCTTCGGGGGTGGCTTCGACATGCAGCGGCAGTGTCTTGAAGTTGCTCGGGTTCTTGCGGATCAGCGTACGCGCCACGAGGCTCCTCCTTGCGTCGGGTCAGTCTCCAGGCCCAGCTTGGCTGGGTGGCAACTCAATGCCGGCCCAGGATGCGGGCGACGGTGGCCACATTGTGGGCCAGATGCAACGGGTTGATGGTGCCGACGATAGCACTGCTCACGCCCGGGTGGGCGAACAGTAGCTCGAAGCTTGCCTGCACCGGGTCGACCCCAGGGGCAAGGCAGATATGCCCGCTGGCCAACGCCTTCTTCACCAGAATGGCCTTGCCGTGTTCGGCAGCGTAGTCCAGCACCGGGCGTTCTGCCTGCTCGTTGAGGTTGTAGGTGACCATGGCGCAATCGCCTTGTTCCAGCGCCTTCAGGCCACCGGCGACGGTCTTGCCGGAAAGCCCATAACCGAGAATCTTGCCTTCCTGCTTGAGTTCGGCGAGGGTCTGGTAGACCTCCTGCTGCTCGAGGATTTCCAAGTCATTGCCATCGGAGTGCACCAGCACCAGCTCGATGCGGTCGGTTTCCAGGCGGCGCAGGCTGCGCTCCACCGAGCGGCGGGTGTGGGCGGCGCTGAAGTTGAAGCTGGACTGGCCGTCTTCGAACTCTTCACCCACCTTGCTGACAATCACCCACTCATCACGCTGGCCGCGCAGCAGCGGCCCAAGGCGCTCTTCACTGCGCCCATAGGCCGGGGCGGTATCGATCAGGTTGATACCCAGTTCGCGGGCCTGGGCCAGCAGCAGGCGGGCTTCGTCATCACCGGGAATGGTAAAGCCATTGGGGTATTTGACGCCTTGGTCGCGGCCCAGCTTGACCGTGCCCAGACCCAGCGGCGAAACCTTGAAACCGGTGCTGCCCAGGGGGCGGTGCAAGCCATGCAAGGTTGGCAAGGTCATGGCAGCAGTTGCTCCCAGGCGGGTACACCCAGGGCCGGGCGCGGCAAGCCGGCGAGGTCGGCCTGTGCCGCCGGGCGCACACCATCGCGCTCGAGGCTGGCCAGTACGCGGTCACTGAAGTCCGGTGCCAATGCGAGTTTGGTCGGCCAGCCCACCAGCAGGCGCTGCTGCTCGGCGAGGAAGGCGTTGTCGGGGCGGACCAGGCCGGACTGCGCGGGCTCGGCGCGATCGACGCGCAGGGTCGCCCAGCGCACCTGGCTTTGATCGACCCAGGGCAGCAGGCTGGCGATTTCTTTTTGCGCGGCGGCAATCTGCGCGGCGGGTTCGCGGGCTACGCCGTCGGCCTCGGCGATATCGCCGCCAAGGTACCAGACCCACTGGCCATCTGCGGCAGGGTGGGTGGTGACGGTCACACGCGGTTTTGGTCCACCGCCCAGGCAGTGCGCATACAGCGGCTTGAGGTTTGGCCCCTTGGCCAGGACCATGTGCAATGGCCGGGTCTGCATGGCAGGTTGCTGCAGGCCCAGGGCATGCAGCAGCTCTGCGGTGCCAGCACCGGCGCTGAGCACGATGCGCTGGGCGCGGATTTCGCGGGCGTCGACGCGCAGGCCGACCAGTTCGTCGCCCTCGCGCAACGGTTCGATATGTTCGCCTGCGAGCAGGCTGTCACCGGCCAGTTCGGCCAGGTTGGCGAGCAGGCTGGGCACATCGATCACCAGTTCTGCCAAGCGGTAGACCTTGCCTTTGAAGGCGCGGTCCTGCAGGGCCGGCGGCAATTGCTCGCCTTTTACCTGATCGACCCGGCCACGCACGGCCTTGCTGGCGAAGAAGCTGGTCAGGTTGCCGGCCAGGGTGCCTGGCGACCACAGGTAATGGGCATCCGAAAGCAGGCGGGTGCGGGTCAGGTCCAGCTCGCCGCTGCCACTGATCGCTTCGCGCCAGCGCCGCGGCATGTCGGCGATGGCTTCCGAGGCGCCGGTCAGTGCGCCGTGCAAGGCATACTTGGTACCGCCGTGAATGATGCCCTGGGACTTGATGGTCTGCTCGCCACCAAGACTGGCGCGCTCCACCAGCACTGTCGAGTAACCCAGGCGACGCAGGCGGGCATTGAGCCAGAGGCCTGCGACCCCGGCGCCGACGATCAGCACGTCAGTGGAAATGGCGGATGGCATGGCGGTACCTCGAAGACTGGGACAGCTGGCAAGTATACAGCCTGCCTCAGTGCCCGGCAGTCTTGGAGAACAGTTGAATCACCACCACGCCGCCGACGATCATGGCCATGCCCAGCATTGCCGGCACATCCAGCTTCTGCCCATAGACCACCAGCGCAGCCAGGCTGATCAGCACGATGCCCAGCCCGGACCAGAGCGCATAGGCGATGCCCACCGGAATGCTGCGCACCACCAAGGTCAGCATCCAGAACGCGATCCCATAGCCGACCACCATCAGCAGCAACGGCAACGGCGTGCTCAGCCCCTTGACCGCCTTCATGGAAGCAGTGGCGATGACTTCGGCGCAGATGGCGATGGCGAGATAGGTATAGGCGTTCATGGCAGGATCCTCCGGTAACTGGCTCGGCATTCTAGCGGTTGCCCAGATGCGGTAAAGTCATTACCTATCCGAATTGGAGATAGGTTTATGGCCGAGCAATGGAACCTTGAACAGCTGCGCACCTTCCTGCGTGTTGCCGAATTGCGCTCGTTTTCCGCAGTGGCCCGCGAACAGCGCAAGGCGCAGTCGGCCATCAGCAATGCCATCGCGCTGCTTGAGGCCGACCTGGGTGTCACGCTGTTCGAGCGCAGTAGCGGGCGGCAGCCGAAACTGACCGAAAACGGTACAGCGTTGCTCGAGGATGCCCGTGAACTGTTGCGTCAGTGCGAGCGCCTGGATGGACGCGCGCTGGCGCTGATGCGTGGCCAGGAAGCACTGCTCAGGGTCGCCCAGGATGAGGCCATGCCTTATCAGCCGGTGATCGACAGCCTCGACGAACTGGCCAGCCGGTATCCCTATCTGGAGGTGCAACTGGCCAGCGGCGCCCAAGGCGACGTGGCGCGCAAGCTGGCCGAGCGGCGTGCCGACCTGGGGCTGTTCTTCCATCACGAGCGCATCCCGGCAGCGCTTGAGCGGCGAGCCCTGGGCAGTGTGGAAATGGTCACGGTGTGCGCGGCCGGCCACCCGCTGGCGCGCGAGGGCCGGGTTACCCGTCAGCAACTGGCTCGGCACCGGCAATTGCTGATCACCCCGCAGCAAAGTGGTTATCCCGGCGGGGAGGCGATAAGCCCGCACGTGTGGCGCGCCGACAGCTTCTATGCCATGGCCGAATTGCTGATGCGTGGGCTGGGTTGGGCCTGGTTGCCGCGGCATGTGGTGCAGTATCCAACCTACCAGGCGCACATGGTCGAACTCGACAGCGAATGGCGCCCGCCAGCGCTGGTGGCGGAACTGGCCTGGCGCCGCGATGAACCGCTGGGCCCGGCCGCGCAATGGTTGGCCGAGCGCTTTGCGGTGCACCTGCGCGCGATCGGGTAAACTCCGCCGCCATGAACAGAACTCTCTATACCTTGCTGTTTCACCTGGGCCTGCCGCTGGTTGCGCTGCGCCTGTACCTGCGCGCGCGCAAGGCGCCGGCCTACGGCCAGCGCATCGGTGAGCGCTTTGCCCGCAACCTGCCGGCCATGCGCCAAGGAGGGATCTGGGTGCATGCGGTGTCGGTCGGCGAAAGCATTGCCGCCGCACCGATGGTACGTGAGCTGCTCAAGGCCTACCCGGACTTGCCGATCACGCTTACCTGCATGACCCCGACCGGCTCCGAGCGCATTCGCGCGATGTTCGCCAATGAACCGCGCGTCCAGCATTGCTACCTGCCCTACGACCTGCCGTGGGCGGCCGGGCGTTTTCTCGATCATGTGAAGCCCCGGCTGGGCATCATCATGGAAACCGAGCTGTGGCCCAATCACATTCACCAGTGTGCCAAACGCGGCATTCCGGTAGCCCTGGCCAACGCCCGGTTGTCCGAGCGCTCGGCCCGTGGTTATGCGCGTTTCGCCAACCTGACCCGCCCAATGCTCGCCGAGATGAGCCTGATTGCGGTTCAGACCGAAACCGAGGCGCAACGTTTTCGTGTTCTGGGGGCACGGGCTGAATGCGTGCAGGTAACCGGCTCGATCAAGTTCGACCTGAAAATTGACGATCAACTGTTGCCGCGTGCCAAGGCGTTGCGCGAACAATGGGGCGCAGGGCAGCGCCCGGTGTGGATCGCCGCCAGTACCCACGAAGGTGAGGACGCTCTGATCCTGCAGGCGCATCAGAAGCTGCTGCAGGTACATGGTGATGCGTTATTGCTTTTGGTGCCGCGCCACCCTGAGCGCTTCGATGCGGTACATGCGTTGTGTGCCGCCCAGTTCACCACTGTGCGCCGCTCTGTTGGAACTGTGGTCGAAGCTCAGACCCGCGTATTGCTCGGCGACACCATGGGCGAGCTGCTTTTCCTCTACGCCTTGGCCGATATCGCCTTTGTCGGCGGCAGCCTGGTGGCCACGGGGGGCCATAACCCATTGGAGCCAGCGGCACTGGCATTGCCGGTGCTCATGGGGCCACATGTGTTCAATTTCCTCGAAATCAGCGCCATGTTGCGCGAGGCGGGGGCGTTGCAGCAGGTTGATGATGCCGACGGGCTGGCCGAAGCGGTGCGGCGCTTGATCGAACTGCCTCAGGATGCGCAGCGCATGGGCGAAGCGGGCAGGGCGGTGATGCGGGCCAACCAGGGCGCCTTGCAGCGCTTGCTGGATGGGCTGGGCGCGCTCATCCGCTGATTTTTGTGTGGCCTTCTTCGCGGGTTAACCCGTTCCTACAGGTTCACCATTGGCCTCAGGCCCTGTGTGATACCTGTGGGAGCGGGTTTACCCGCGAAGAATCCAGCGCTCATCTCAAGGCCTGCGCTCGAAGTTCTTGGCTGCCGCAGCAGCCAGGTCCGGTGGCAGGAAGTCCTTGTCCGGGTTGTAGTCCGGTTTCAGATATTGCTTGAGGTCCTGCAGGTCCTGCGGGCTCAAGGTCCCGGCAGCTTGCTTGAGGCTCAGGTTGTCGAGAATGTAGTCATAGCGGCTGTTGTTGTAGTCACGCACCGAGGTGTACAGCTGGCGCTGGGCGTCGAGCACGTCGACGATGTTGCGGGTACCGACCTGGTAGCCGATTTCAGTGGCTTCCAGCGCACTCTGGTTGGAAATGATCGACTGCTTGCGCGCCTGCACCTGCTCCACATCGGTGTTTACCGCACGGTGCAGGTTGCGGGTGTTCTCCACCACCTGGCGGCGCAGGCTCTCACGCTGCTGTTCGCTCTGGCTCAGGCGCTGATAAGCCTCGCGGACTTGCGAGCTGGTCAGGCCGCCGCTGTAGATCGGGATATTCAGCTGCAGGCCGACGCTGGTCTGTTCCACATCTCCGCTGTAGCGCTGGCCGAACGGTGACGGGTTGGTGAAGCCGAGGCTGTCGTTGTCGCCTTTTTCGTACTTGGCCACCGCATCGAGGGTCGGCGCGTGGCCGGCCTTGCGCTGGCGCAGGGTTTCTTCGGCGGCGGCAACGGCGTGGTTGGTGGCCAGCAGATTGAGGTTCTGGCGGCCTGCGGTTTCTACCCAGGCCTTGGCATCGTTGGGGGTTGGCACTTTCACCGGTAGCGTGTGGACCACACCCTGGATCGAGCTGTATTCGCGGTTGGTCAGGGTGACCAAGGCCTCGAACGCGTCCTGTACCTGGCGCTCGGCGATGATCCGGTTGGCCCGGGCGGTATCGTAGCTGGCCTGGGACTGCAGCACGTCGGTCTTGTCGGAAAGGCCGACGTCGAAACGTTCGTTGGACTGGTCCAGCTGGCGCTTGAAGGCCGCTTCCTCGGCCTTGGTAGCCGCCAAGTTGTCCTGGGCGCGCAGTACCGAGAAGTAATCCTGCGCGGTCTGCAGGATCAGGTTTTGCTCGGTAGCCGACAATTGCAAGGCTGCCTGTTCGTTCACCGCTTCGGCGGCTTGCAGCTGGAACCAGCGATCCGCGCGGAAGATCGGCTGCGCGAGGGTCGCGCTCCAGGTATTGCCGCTGCGGTTGGCGGTAGCCGAAGGCTGGTCGATCTTGGTGCGGGTATTGAGCATCTCGGCACCAGCCGAGAGGTTTGGCAGCAAGCCGGCACGGGCCTGCGGCACGATTTCTTTCTGAGCGCCATAATCGGCACGGGCGGCTGCAAGATCGGCGTTGTTGTCGACCGCTTCCTGATAAACACTGACCAGGTCGGTTTTTACCGGAGTCGGCAAATCCGCTGCCCAGGCCACTCCGTTGGACGCACAAGACACGGCTATCGCCAGTGAAAGTTTGCGCAGCATAGAGGCAATCCTTGTACGAAATTTAATTACTGAACTGTTGAGTATCGAGCGACGGGCCAGTGTAGTGCCATGCGCACCCGCCAACAATCATAGGTTGCGCCTTTCATCTCCCCTGCGTTTTACCCGCTTGGCTTTGCCGACCACTCCAGTCTAGACTGCGCATGTTCTTGTCGGGGTGCCTTGAAGCAAAGGCTGAGATCGCAGAGGTGCGGATCCCGTTGAACCTGATCAGGTTAGCGCCTGCGTAGGGAACAAGATTGCTCGCCTTCCCGGGGAGCCTCTTGTGCCAGGTCCGGGAATGTCGCAGCTGCATGCAGCTTCAGGCACCCCCATGTCCGGCACTGCACCCGTCAAGGGTGCGTCCGCGTCGTTCAGGTTCACCCCGACATTCCACTGCTAGGAAGCCGTCTGGAGAGCCTGTGATGACCAAACAAGAAAAAACGATCAACCTCAGCGAATCGGCGCAAGTCGATCAGCAGTCCGTGCAACCGTTCCCGCGTTCGCGCAAGGTCTATGTCGAAGGCTCGCGCCCGGACATCCGCGTACCCATGCGCGAAATCAGCCTGGACGACACCCCGACCGACTTCGGTGGCGAAAGCAATGCACCGGTGCTGGTCTACGACACCTCCGGCCCGTACACCGACCCCAACGTCATCATCGATGTGCGCAAGGGCCTGGCCGATGTGCGATCGGCCTGGATCGAGGCGCGTGGCGACACCGAGCGCCTGGGCGGCCTGAGCTCCGACTTCGGCCAGCAGCGCCTGAACGATGCGGAGCTGGCCAAGCTGCGTTTTGCCCACGTGCGCAACCCTCGCCGTGCCAAGGCTGGCGCCAACGTCTCGCAGATGCACTATGCCCGCCAGGGCATCATCACCGCCGAGATGGAATACGTGGCCATCCGCGAGAACATGAAGCTGCAGGAAGCCCGCGCTGCTGGCCTGCTGAACGAGCAGCACGCCGGCCACAGCTTCGGTGCCAACATTCCGAAAGAAATCACCCCAGAGTTCGTTCGCCAGGAAGTCGCCCGTGGCCGCGCGATCATCCCGGCCAACATCAACCACCCTGAAGTGGAGCCGATGATCATCGGCCGCAACTTCCTGGTGAAGATCAACGGCAACATTGGCAATAGCGCCCTGGGTTCCTCGATCGAGGAAGAAGTGGCCAAGCTGACCTGGGGTATTCGCTGGGGCTCGGACACCGTCATGGACCTGTCCACCGGCAAGCACATTCACGAAACCCGCGAGTGGATCATCCGCAACTCGCCGGTGCCGATCGGTACCGTGCCAATCTACCAAGCCTTGGAAAAGGTCAACGGCGTGGCCGAGGACCTGACCTGGGAGCTGTTCCGCGACACCTTGATCGAACAGGCCGAGCAAGGCGTGGACTACTTCACCATCCACGCCGGTGTGCTATTGCGCTATGTGCCGCTGACCGCCAAGCGCGTCACCGGTATCGTAAGCCGCGGTGGCTCGATCATGGCCAAGTGGTGCCTGGCGCATCACAAGGAAAACTTCCTGTACACGCACTTCGACGAGATTTGCGAAATCATGAAGGCCTACGACGTCAGCTTCTCGCTTGGCGACGGCCTGCGCCCAGGTTCGATCGCCGACGCCAACGACGCGGCCCAGTTCGGTGAGCTGGAAACCCTCGGGGAGCTGACCAAGATCGCCTGGAAGCATGACGTGCAGTGCATGATCGAAGGCCCCGGCCACGTGCCGATGCAGCTGATCAAGGAGAACATGGACAAGCAGCTGGAATGCTGCGACGAGGCGCCGTTCTACACCCTCGGCCCGCTGACCACCGATATCGCCCCGGGCTACGACCACATCACCTCGGGTATCGGTGCGGCAATGATCGGCTGGTTCGGTTGCGCCATGCTCTGCTACGTCACGCCCAAGGAGCACCTGGGCCTGCCGAACAAGGATGACGTCAAGACGGGCATCATCACCTACAAGATCGCCGCCCATGCTGCGGACCTCGCCAAAGGTCACCCGGGTGCGCAGATTCGCGACAATGCCTTGTCCAAGGCGCGTTTCGAATTCCGCTGGGAAGACCAGTTCAACCTTGGGCTGGACCCCGATACCGCGCGCGCCTTCCATGACGAAACCTTGCCGAAGGAATCGGCCAAGGTCGCGCACTTCTGCTCGATGTGCGGGCCGAAGTTCTGCTCGATGAAGATCACCCAGGAAGTGCGTGAGTACGCGGCCAAGATCGAGGCCGTGGACGTGACGGTCGAGCAAGGCATGCGCGAGCAGGCCGAGCGGTTCCGCCAGGAAGGCAGCCAGCTTTACCACAAAGTCTAAGCACGCTGGGGCCGCTTTGCGGCCCTTTCGCGACACAAGGCCGCTCTCACAGGGGCTGCGCAAGGCTGGATGCCTGCGCTGTACTTGTGGGAGCGGCCTTGTGTCGCGATTCGAGGACGAAGTCCTCGCCAAGAACACCAACAACATTGCCGGCGAGCGCCAAAAATGACATCACCCAGCCCATTCTCCCCCGACCACCCGGTCCCCACCCACCAGCGCATCTTCGGCGCCCGTGACCTGTTCTCTCTGTGGTTCTCCCTCGGCATCGGCCTGATGGTCCTGCAGGTCGGTGCCATGCTGGCCCCAGGCCTTGGCCTGGCTGGCGCAATACTGGCCATCGCCCTTGGCACCGGTGTCGGTGTGCTGTTGCTGGGTGCTGCCGGGGTCATCGGCAGTGATACCGGCCTGTCGGCCATGGGCACCCTGAAGCTGAGCCTGGGCCGCCATGGCGCGCGCCTGCCGGCACTGCTCAACCTGCTGCAACTGGTGGGCTGGGGGGCGTTCGAGATCATCGTCATGCGCGATGCTGCCAGCCTGCTGGGTGCCCGTGCGTTCGGTGAAGACAGTGCCTGGAACAGCCCGATGCTCTGGACCCTGTGCTTCGGTGGCCTGGCCACCTTGCTGGCGGTCAGCGGGCCGTTGGCGTTCGTGCGCAAAGTACTGCGCGCCTGGGGCATCTGGCTGCTGCTGGGGGCGTGCCTGTGGCTGACCTGGAACCTGTTCGCCAAGGCCGACCTTGCTGAGCTCTGGAACCGCGCCGGGGATGGTTCGATGTCGCTGGCGGTAGGCTTCGACATCGCCATCGCCATGCCGTTGTCATGGTTGCCGCTGATCGCCGACTACTCGCGCTTTGCCCGCAACGGCAAGCATGTATTCGGCGGAACCGTTGTGGGCTACTTCATCGGCAATACCTGGCTGATGAGCCTGGGTGTGGCTTACACCCTGGCGTTTGCCGCCAGTGGCGAAGTCAATGCACTGCTGCTCGCCCTGGCAGGCGCCGGCATGGGTATCCCGCTGCTGTTGATTCTGCTGGACGAGTCGGAAAAGGCGTTCGCCGACATCCACTCGGCGGCTGTTTCCACCGGCGTGCTGCTGCCGCTGAAGGTCGAGCACCTGGCCTTGGCCATTGGTGTGCTGTGTACGCTGATCGCCTTGCTGGCGCCATTGGCCCAGTACGAGAACTTCCTGCTGTTGATCGGTTCGGTATTCGCGCCGCTGTTCGGCGTGGTGCTGATGGACCACTACGTGATCCGCCGCCGCCGCCTGCCGGTACAGGTCGATGGTTTGCACTGGCAGGCGCTGGTGGCCTGGGTGGTGGGCGTGGCGGCCTATCACGTGATTGCCGCCAAGGCCCCGGAGCTGGGGGCTACCCTGCCAGCACTGCTGCTGGCAGGTGGTCTGCATGGGCTGCTGAGCTTCAGCCGCGGCCGGGAAACAGCTCAGGCTTGAGCACGCCGTTCAGGCGTGGGTAAGGAATCTTCAGCTCCACGTGGCCCATGGAGTAGGGCGCGATGGCATAGACCTCGTACTTCACCACCAGCGCGCCGTACGTCAGGGCGATGTGCGGCGAGCGCTTGAAGGGCCAGGTCTTGACGAATTCGGCGTCCTTGTCCATACCCACGCTGATCAGCCAGGCGCGGTGAGACTCTTCAACGGTCTTCCAGAAGGTCTCCTCCTGGCCTGGCACCAGCATGTCCTGCAGTGTCAGCACCTTGTCCAGCTTGCGCGAGTAGTTGATGAAGCCGCGCCCCGGCATGCCGTGGGCGCCGCCGCTGTCGAGGTAGCTGGACAGCTCGATGATCACCAGCCCGTCATGCTGCTCGCGTACCTTGGCTTGCAGGTAGCTGCTGTTGCGTTTGTCGGCGCTGGCCAGGTATTGCTGCTCGTAGGCCTGCAGGGTGCTTGGCGCGGTGCCATGCTGATTGTCTTCGGTCAGTTGCAGCAGGCGCTTTTCGACGATGGCATCAAGCTTGGGCTGGGCCGGGAAGTGGATGGTGTCGATGTTCACCAGTGGGCAGTCGCTTGCGCTGCAGCCAGGTTTGACGTGCTCCCAGGCATCACGCTTGACCTCGAGCGGGGTCCGGTAATTGGGTGCGAACACGCTCTGGCAGGCGCCCAGCGCGAGTGCCAGCACGGCCACGGAAGTCAGTTTGACAAGTGTCATGATGATCCTTGCAGAACAGGGAAAAGTCGGCCTTTGACCGTCTGCGCGGCCTTCAGTTCGCCACTAAGCTAACAGAGTGAAGGCGTACTGTCCCGAGTGCGCGAACGGTTGCCGGAAAGGGGTGAAACGGGCAACCGTGCAGAGTAGGATGGCGCGATGCGGTAATTGAGGTAAATGAGGATTTCCATGTCAGACACGTTGAATTCGGTGCCCAAGGCGGTCGAGATCGCCGAGCGGGCCAATTGCTTCAAGGGTTTCTACAAGCTCGACAAGGTGCGCCTGCGCCACGAACTGTTCGCAGGCGGCATGAGTGGTGAGATCAGTCGCGAGCTGTTCGTGCGCCACGACGCCGTGTGTGTGCTGCCCTATGATCCTGCGCGTGACGAAGTGGTGCTGATCGAGCAATTCCGTGTCGGGGCCTTGGGCAAGATCGACAACCCTTGGCTGATCGAAATGGTCGCCGGGCTGATCGACAAGGAATCCGAAGAGCCGGAAGAAGTCGCCCACCGCGAAGCCGAAGAGGAAGCCGGCCTGGCCATCAGCGCCCTGTGGCCGATGACCCGCTACTTTCCTTCGCCAGGCGGCAGCGACGAGTACGTGCACCTGTTCCTCGGCCGCTGTACCAGTGAAGGTGCCGGCGGTTTGCATGGGCTGGAAACCGAGGGTGAGGACATCCGCGTGCGCGTCTGGTCGTTCGACGATGCGCTGCAGGCGGTACGCGATGGGCGTATATGCAACGCGGCGACCATCATCAGCCTGCAGTGGCTGGCCCTGAACAAAGATGAAGTCCGAGGTATGTGGAAGTGAACCTCTTGCGTGAGCGTTATCGGGTCGATCTGGCCGGGCTGCAAGCAGCCTGCGAGGCCAACTATGCCCGGCTCATGCGCCTGCTGCCCGATATGCGTACCACCCAGAGTTCGCGGCGCATCGGCATGACCCAGGGCGACCAGATGCTCGGTGTGCTGGTGCTCGATGTGCTGCTGGCCTGCCCCTATACCACCACGTTGCGGGTGCGCCAGGAGCACAGCCTGCCCTGGTTGCCGGTGCCTCACCTTGAGGTGCAGGTTTATCACGATGCGCGCATGGCCGAAGTGGTCAGCGCCGAGCACACGCGCCGCCTGCGCAGCATCTACCCGTACCCCAACGAAGCCATGCACCAGCCAGACGAGAAGGCACAGCTCAATCTGTTCCTCGGCGAATGGCTCAGCCATTGCCTGGCCTGTGGCCACGAGCTGGCAAGTGTGCGCTGAAATGTGACCTGGTTCGGCTGCGAGTGTTTGCTCGCAACCGTTCCAGCGCCATAATTCGTGCAGTACCCGTTCGAGGAGACGGCCGTTGCCGCACCCACACCCTTCCCCTGCGCCCGTGCATGTGGTGCAACTGACCGACGCCCACCTGTTCGCCGACCCGGCGGGCACCTTGCTGGGCCTCAATACCCGTGACAGTTTGCGCCATGTGGTGGCACAGGTGCGCCGTGAGCAGCCGCGGGTCGACCTGCTGCTGTGTACCGGCGACCTGTCCCAGGATGGTAGCGTCGGGTCGTATGAAGCGTTTCGCGCGTTGACCGGCGAGTTTGCCGGGCCAACCCGCTGGTTGCCGGGCAACCATGATGAAGCCAGGGTCATGGCCCAGGTGGCCCCGGAGCTGGTGCAGGCCGTCACTGACATTGGCGCCTGGCGCGTGGTCATGCTGAACACGGCAGTGCCTGGCGCTACTCACGGGTTGCTCGGACCGGATCAGCTGTTGGCCCTCGATGATGCGCTGTCATCGGCCGGTGAGCGCCACTGCCTGGTGTGTTGCCACCATCAGCCGGTGGAGATCGGTTGTGCCTGGATCGCCCCGATCGGTTTGCGTAATGCCGATCAACTCCTGCAGCGCCTGCACGGTTATCCACAGGTGAAAGCATTGCTTTGGGGGCACATTCACCAGGAATGGGATGAAGAACGCGGTGGCTTGCGCCTGCTGGCCACGCCATCGACCTGCATCCAGTTCGCGGCGGGCAGCGAGGACTTCAAGGTCAGCGAGGAGCAGCCGGGGTATCGCTGGTTGCGCCTGCATGCCGATGGGCGGGTGGAGACCGGTGTAGAGCGAGCCGCTGATTTCGAAGTGAAGCTCGACTTCCACAGCCCGGGGTATTGAAGCCCCCGGGCTGCGTAGCAGTCCCAGCCTTTTAAAGAAATTGTTGCGAAATTGGCCATCTGGCGCCAAAGCCCGGCGAACACGCTACACTGCGCGTCCCTGCGCCCACTCGATCGGGCGCGAAGCCACAGATTCCGGGGGCAGCATGTCGGGTACCATCCTCTATATCCATGGCTTCAACAGTTCACCGCTTTCCACCAAGGCACGCCAGCTCGAGGCTGTCATGCAGCAGATGGGCCTGTCGCAGCAGTTGCGCGTCCCGAGCTTGCACCACCACCCGCGCCAGGCCATGGTCCAGCTCGAAGCCGCCATCGCCGAGCTCGGGGCGCCCCTGCTGGTCGGCAGTTCGCTCGGCGGCTACTATGCCACCCATCTGGCCGAGCGCCATGGGCTGAAAGCCTTGCTGGTCAACCCGGCAGTCACCCCGCACAAGCGCTTCGACGGTTACCTGGGGGCCCAGCGCAACCACTACACTGGCGAGACTTGGACGCTGACCCTGGACCATGTGCAAGCCTTGGCCGAGCTGGAAGTCCCGGCGCCGACCGACCCAGGCCGCTATCAAGTGTGGCTGCAGACCGCCGATGAAACACTGGACTATCGCCACGCCGAGCATTATTACCGGGCTTGCGCGCTACGCATCCAGGCCGGTGGCGACCACAGTTACCAAGGCTTTGCCGAACAACTGCCAGGCCTGCTGGCGTTCGCCGGTATTGCCCGGCAGCAGTATGCGGCACTCGATTTTTCTGTATTTTGATCTTTTTGCATTCACCAGACTGACGACGAGAACCCATGGCCAATCCCAGCGCTAGCGCCTATAACGCAGACGCCATCGAAGTCCTCTCCGGCCTCGACCCGGTGCGTAAACGCCCGGGCATGTATACCGATACCAGCCGGCCTAATCACCTGGCCCAGGAAGTCATCGACAACAGCGTCGACGAAGCCCTGGCCGGTCACGCCCGCTCGGTGCAGGTCATCCTCCACGCCGACCACTCGCTGGAAGTCAGTGACGATGGCCGTGGCATGCCGGTGGACATCCACCCTGAAGAGGGCGTGTCGGGCGTCGAGCTGATCCTCACCAAGCTGCACGCCGGCGGCAAGTTCTCCAACAAGAACTACCAGTTCTCCGGCGGCCTGCACGGCGTGGGTATTTCGGTGGTCAATGCCCTGTCAACCCAGGTGCGCGTGCGCGTCAAACGTGACGGCAACGAGTACCAGATGACCTTTGCCGATGGCTTCAAGGCCAGCGAGCTGGAAGTGGTCGGTACGGTCGGCAAGCGCAACACCGGTACCAGCGTGTACTTCAGCCCGGACCCGAAGTATTTCGATTCGGCGAAGTTCTCCATCAGCCGCCTCAAGCACGTGCTCAAGGCCAAGGCCGTATTGTGCCCGGGCCTGTTGGTCAGCTTCGAGGACAAGGCCAGCGGCGAGAAGGTCGAGTGGCACTACGAAGATGGCCTGCGTTCGTACCTGGTCGACTCGGTCAGTGAGTTCCAGCGCCTGCCCGACGAGCCGTTCTGCGGCAGCCTGGCGGGTAACAAGGAGGCTGTGGACTGGGCCCTGCTGTGGCTGCCTGAAGGCGGCGACAGCGTTCAGGAAAGCTACGTCAACCTGATCCCTACCGCCCAAGGCGGTACTCATGTCAACGGCCTGCGCCAAGGCCTGCTCGACGCCATGCGCGAGTTCTGCGAATTCCGCAACCTGCTGCCGCGTGGGGTCAAGCTGGCGCCGGAAGACGTCTGGGAGCGCATTACCTTCGTCCTCTCGATGAAGATGCAGGAACCACAGTTCTCCGGCCAGACCAAAGAGCGCCTGTCGTCTCGCGAGGCTGCGGCGTTTGTTTCCGGTGTGGTCAAGGACGCCTTCAGTCTGTGGCTCAATGCCCACCCCGAGCTGGGCATGCAACTGGCCGAGCTGGCCATCAGCAACGCCGGCCGGCGCCTCAAGGCCAGCAAGAAGGTCGAGCGCAAACGCATCACCCAGGGCCCGGCGTTGCCAGGCAAACTGGCCGATTGCGCCGGGCAGGACCCGATGCGCGCCGAACTGTTCCTGGTCGAGGGTGACTCTGCCGGTGGCTCGGCCAAGCAGGCCCGTGACAAAGAGTTCCAGGCCATCCTGCCGCTGCGCGGCAAAATCCTCAACACCTGGGAAGTAGACGGCGGCGAAGTGCTGGCCAGCCAGGAAGTGCACAACATCGCCGTGGCCATCGGTGTCGACCCTGGCGCGGCCGACCTGTCGCAGTTGCGCTACGGCAAGGTCTGCATCCTCGCCGACGCCGACTCGGACGGCCTGCACATCGCCACCTTGCTTTGCGCGCTGTTCGTCCAGCACTTCCGCCCGTTGGTCGAGGCCGGCCACGTCTACGTCGCCATGCCGCCGCTGTACCGTATCGACCTGGGCAAGGAAATCTACTACGCCCTCGACGAAGCGGAGCGTGATGGCATCCTCGACCGGCTGGTAGCCGAGAAGAAGCGCGGCAAGCCGCAGGTCACCCGATTCAAGGGCCTGGGTGAGATGAACCCGCCGCAGCTGCGTGAAACCACCATGGACCCGAACACCCGGCGCCTGGTCCAGCTGACCCTGGACGACGTGCAGGGCACCACCGAGATCATGGACATGCTGCTGGCCAAGAAGCGCGCCGGCGACCGTAAGAACTGGCTGGAAACCAAAGGTAACCTGGCTGAGGTCCTGGTTTGATTCGTCTGCTGGTCGCGGCCTGCCTCGCGCTGGTTGCCTTGCCGAGCCTGGCGGGCAACTGGCCGGAACTGAAGCTCGCCTCCGAACACCCGATCGAGGGCATGCGCGGTGGCAACCTGTCCGGCCTGGCCGAGTGCCGGGGCGGGCTGTGGGGTGTATCCGATCGTGATGACGACCGCATCTACCGCTTCGACCAGCAGAACGCCGTATGGCGCGCCCAGCCGCTGACCTTCACGCCACCGCCAGTGCCCGAGAGCGGCCTGCCGTGGGGGTTGAAGTCGCGTAACTGGGCGGCGTCCTACGTGCGTGGTGGCGAACTGGATTACGAAGGCATCACCTGTGACCAGGCAGGCAACCTCTACCTGGTCAGCGAGGCCCATGCGGCGGTGCTGCAGTTGCCTGCCGAGGGTGAGCCAGCGTGGCTGAAGATTGACCCGGCGATGGTGCGTCAGGCCCGTGCCAGCGGCATGCTGCTCAACTTCAATGCCCTGTTCGAGGGCCTGGCAATCAACCCGGCGGGCGACCGCCTGTGGCTGGCAGCCGAGCGCGAACGGCGTGGCCTGGTGGCCATCGAGCGCCAGCAGTCGGTGTGGACCTGCGGGCGCAGTTGCGTGTTGCTGAGCGAAGCTGGGGTCGAAATGCAGCCACCACAGATGCCCAACCCCCGGGCGCTGTCCCGCGACTTCGCCGACCTCGCCTGGTTCGAGGGCAAGCTGTTTACCCTCGAGCGCAACGCCTACCGCGTGTGCCGGCGTGATGCCACCAGCGGCAAGGTCGAGCAGTGCTGGTCGTTCGCCGCCGAGGCCTTGGTGCCAGAGCGCCGCTACGACCAGCCCTTCGGCCTGGCCGAAGCGTTGGTGATCGATGCCAAAGGCGCCTGGATCGGCCTGGATAACAACAACGGCGACCGTGCCGATGGCGAAAGCCGGCCGATCGTCTGGCGCTTTGAAGCGCCGCAGGACGGCTGGAGCGCCACGCCATGAGCCAGGCACCGGGCAAGCGTGCGGGCAAGGTACTGATGATCGTCGCCTGGGCGGCGGGGCTGTTCCTGGCCACACGTTTCTTCGGGCAATGGGAAGAGCACGAGCGCAACCCGAACACGCAGGTGCAGTCGTCCCATGGCGACGGTTTCATCGAAGTGCGCCTGCTGGGTAATGGCCAGGGCCACTTCGTGGTGGACGGCGCGATCAACGGCCAGGTGGTGCATTTCATGCTCGACACTGGTGCCACCGACGTGGCGATCCCCGAGGCGCTGGCCAAGGACCTGAACCTGCAGCGCGGTAGCCCCGTGGTGCTGAGCACCGCCAACGGCCGTACCGAGGGCTACCGAACGCGGCTGGGCACCCTGCAACTGGGCGATATCCGGCTACAGAACGTGCGCGCTCTGGTGGTGCCGGGCCTGGACGGGCAGACCGTACTGCTGGGCATGAGCGCCCTCAAACAACTTGAATTTACCCAGCGCGGCGGCACCATGCTGCTGCGCCAGAACCTGAAATGACGAGGCCCGCATGAGCGACTCACTGGAACTCAGCCTGGACGGCGTCGAACGCCGCTCGCTGGCTGACTTCACCGAACAGGCCTACCTCAACTACTCCATGTACGTGATCATGGACCGGGCCTTGCCGCACATCGGCGACGGCCTGAAGCCGGTGCAGCGCCGCATCGTCTACGCCATGAGCGAGTTGGGGCTCGATGCCGACGCCAAGCACAAGAAGTCCGCCCGTACCGTCGGTGACGTGCTCGGCAAGTTCCACCCCCATGGCGATTCGGCCTGCTACGAAGCCATGGTGCTGATGGCGCAGCCGTTCAGCTACCGCTACACCCTGGTAGACGGCCAGGGCAACTGGGGTGCGCCGGACGATCCGAAGTCGTTCGCCGCCATGCGTTACACCGAGGCACGCCTGTCGCGTTATTCGGAAGTGCTGCTCAGCGAAGTGGGCCAGGGCACCGTCGACTGGGTACCGAACTTCGACGGCACGCTGCAGGAGCCTGCGGTACTGCCGGCGCGCCTGCCGAATATCCTGCTCAACGGCACCACCGGTATCGCCGTGGGCATGGCCACCGACGTGCCGCCGCACAACCTGCGTGAAGTGGCCAGCGCCTGCGTGCGCCTGCTCGACGAGCCCAAGGCCACCATCGAGCAGCTGTGCGAACACATTAAGGGCCCGGACTACCCGACCGAGGCCGAAATCATTACCCCGCGTGGGGAAATCCAGAAGATCTACGAAAGCGGCCGCGGCTCTATCCGCATGCGCGCCGTCTACCGCGTCGAGGATGGCGACATTGTGGTTACCGCGCTGCCCCATCAGGTTTCCGGGGCCAAGGTGCTGGAGCAGATCGCCGCGCAGATGCAGGCCAAGAAGTTGCCGATGGTCGCCGACCTGCGTGACGAGTCGGACCACGAGAACCCTTGCCGCATCGTCATCATTCCACGCTCCAACCGCGTCGATGCCGACGAACTGATGCAGCACCTGTTCGCCACCACCGACCTGGAAAGCAGCTACCGGGTCAACGTCAACATCATCGGCCTCGACGGTCGCCCGCAGCTGAAGAACCTGCGCGCGCTGCTGCTGGAATGGCTAGAGTTTCGTACCAACACCGTTCGCCGCCGCCTGCAGCACCGCCTGGACAAGGTCGAAAAGCGCCTGCACCTGTTGGAAGGTTTGCTCACTGCGTTCCTCAACCTGGATGAAGTGATCCACATCATCCGTACCGAAGAGCACCCCAAGCAGGCGCTGATCGAACGTTTCCAGCTCACCGAGATCCAGGCCGACTACATCCTCGAGACACGCCTGCGGCAGTTGGCGCGTCTGGAGGAGATGAAAATCCGTGGCGAACAGGACGAACTGCTCAAGGAGCAGGCCAAACTGCAAGCCCTGCTGGGCAGCGACGCCAAGCTGCGCAAGCTGGTGCGTAGCGAGCTGATCAAGGACGCCGAAACCTATGGCGACGACCGCCGCTCGCCAATCGTCGAGCGCGCCGAAGCCAAGGCCCTGTCGGAAAACGAGCTGATGCCGACCGAGCCGGTCACCGTGGTGCTGTCGGAAAAGGGCTGGGTGCGTTGCGCCAAGGGCCACGACATCGACGCTACCGGCCTGTCCTACAAGGCCGGCGACGGCTTCAAGGCCGCCGCTGCCGGGCGCTCCAACCAGTTTGCCGTGCTGATCGATTCCACCGGGCGCAGTTATTCGGTGGCCGCGCATACCCTGCCATCGGCGCGTGGCCAGGGCGAGCCATTGACCGGCCGCCTGACGCCACCGCCAGGGGCGACCTTCGAATGCGTGCTGCTGCCAGACGATGATGCACTGTATGTGGTGGCTTCGGACGCCGGTTACGGGTTCGTGGTCAAAGGTGAAGACCTGCAGGCCAAGAACAAGGCCGGCAAAGGGCTGCTCAGCTTGCCTAACGGCGCAAAGGTCATGACCCCGCGCCCGGTGGCCGACCGTGAGCAGGACTGGCTGGCGGCGGTGACCACCGAAGGTCGCTTGCTGGTGTTCAAGGTTTCCGACCTGCCACAGCTGGGCAAAGGCAAGGGCAACAAGATCATCGGTGTGCCCGGTGATCGGGTTGCCAGTCGTGAAGAATTTGTCACCGATCTGGCGGTGATTGCCGAGGGTGCAACCCTTGTATTGCAAGCCGGCAAGCGTACCCTGTCTCTTAAAGCCGACGACCTCGAACACTACAAGGGCGAGCGTGGCCGGCGCGGTAGCAAGCTGCCACGCGGCTTCCAGCGGGTCGATAGTTTGCAGGTGGAAATGCCGGCATAATCCGACGAAATGTCTGGAACGGCAATTTCAACGCCGTTCCAGGCAGAAATGCTGGAGTCGAGCCGACATTTCGCGGATGATAGTGCCCCTGAGGTGCCGGCGTGGCCGTGTGCCCGATTGAATCTCTATCAGTATCACTGCGGTTTGCCTGGTAGCGACCGCCTGGATGGGTTGAATGAAATTCCTGCGCCTTCCATTTGCGCTGTTGATGACGGGTTTGCTGGGGCTGGGCGGGTGCAGCATGCACCAGCCAGTTGCCTTGTACCAACTCGACAGCGGTGATCCTGGCCAGCCTTCGCAAAGTGCGGGCATGGCCGTGGTGCTCGGCCCGGTGTCGGTAGCCGATTATCTGCAACGCGAAACCTTCTTGCAGCGTCAGGCTGATGGCAGCCTGAGTTCGGCGACAGACGGTCGCTGGGCCGGTAGCCTGTCGGCGGACATCGATCAGTTGCTGGTGCGTCAGCTGGCCTGGCGCCTGGATAGCCAGCGTGTGGTGCTGGCCCCGGCCAGCACTGGCTTCTCCCCGGACGTGCAGGTGCTGCTGTCGATCACCCGCCTGGACTCTGGCAAGAACCAACCGGCGATTCTCGATGCGCAATGGCGCCTGCTCGACCGCCGTGGCCATGTGCGTGACAACCGTATCGTTCACCTTGAGCAACCGCATGAGGGTAGCGAATCGTCCCAGGTTCAAGCACAGGGGCAGTTGTTGCAGAAGCTGGCCGAGCAGTTGAGCGTGGCGGTGAAGCCGCTGGCCAATCAGCCTGCGGTTGCTGAAGAAGCACCGAAGAAACAGGCAGCACCGGTACAGGTCAAGAAAGAGCCAGAGAAGTCGAAGATCCCGATGGCTTCGCCGATTCGCACCGATATGGAAGTCTATCGGTTCTGATCAAGTAGCCATCCACAAAAAAGCCCGCATCATCGCGGGCTTTTTTGTGCCTGTCTGAAACTGCTGGGGCCGCAGAGCGGCCCCAAGGATCTCAAGTCAAGCCCGGCGCTCGTGCATCCGCGCCAACTGACGCTCCAGCATCGACGGGTAAGGCTCCATCAACCGCTCCACGCAGCAGGCGCCTTCTGGGCTGGCAATCGGGCGAATGCGAGCACGTTGACGAATCAGCGCGTCATCGCTGATCTGGCGCTCCACCAGCAACAGGTTGCGGCTGTGCTGCGACAGTGCCAGGGCATCCTGGGCCTTCTCGGTCATCAGCAGGTCAACCTGCTCCAACCCTTGCAGATCGTCGGCCAGGGCCAGGCCCAGCTGCAGTTGCAGGGTGATGCCGCTGTCGGCCACTTCGATCTGCAGGGCATGGCCCAGCGCACGCAGCAGCTCGCCGCAGCAGATCGCGTTGGTCAGGTAATCCTCGCCGCAGTCGCGGCTGTGGAACAGCACCAGGGTGCTGCCATCGTTGAGCGTGTGGATGTCGCCTTCATACAGCGATGCAGCCTGCTCCAGGCAGCCACGGTAGCGCTCCAGCAGCTCGGTCAGGCGCGTGCGCGGCAGGCGACGCAGCTGCTCCTGGGAGCCCAGTTGAACGGCTAGCACGGCGGTGTTTTGTGGCTCGTCGGATTCGACCACGGCAGGTTTGGGCGCCGGTTGCTCCTCGTCATCCAGTAGCCCGGCGAAGGCTTCGTCGTCATCCTCGTCTGCCTGGACTATGGCCCTGGCGCGCTGGGCTGGCTTGGCAGGGGCTTCGCCGTGCGGCGCGTCGAACTCGTCTTCGAACTCTTCCTCCTCCGGTTCCGGCTCGGGCGGAGGTGGCGGCGCCAGGCGGGCGTGCAGCTGGCGGGCGATGTCGCCGATTTCGTCCTGACGGTCGATGGCCGGGGTGTAAGGGTGCGGGTCACGCAGCCATACCCGCAGTTGCAGCAACGGCAGGGTGATGTGGCGGCCTTGACGCAGGCTCAGGCTCAGCGCCAGGGCCAGCAGGATGGCGGCGAGGATGCCCATGCTCTGCAGGCTGATCAGCATCGGCTGTTGGAACTGGCTCATGTCCAGGCTGATGCGCAGCTGGCCGGCGGTCACGTCCTGGAACGTGATCTTGGTCTGGTACAGACCTTCGGCTTCACCCAGCAGGCTGTTGCGTGGGCGCTGGCCGGCCTCGGCGAGGATGCGGTTGTCCACGCTGTAGATGGCCGCATGGGCCACCAGCGGGTTCTTAACCAGGTTACCCAGCAGCACGTTGAGGCTGAGGATGTCATTTGACACCAGCAGCTCGGTTGCCGAGGTGGCGGTCTGGGTGGTCAGGCTCTGGCCGAGGGCGTCAGCTTGCTCGTGCATGGCCTGCTTGAACTGCAGGCCCATCACGCAGGCGTAGATCACCAGCGCCAGTGCCACCAGGAAAATGTTGGTGGTGGCGATGCGCAGTGCCAAGGGCACGCGACGTTGGCGCAGGGCTCGGAAGATCATGATGAAGAAGTTGTCGGTTTTGACGGGCGTGGGCCGGTTCACAGAGCTCGGCTCTTAATGGCATAAAAGTGTTGGGCAGTATAGCGAGCAGTGTTTTGTCGGCAAAGTAGAGTTGGCGCCCGATGGTCATGGAAAATCGGTAGAATGCGCATTTTTCATCGAAGTCGGAGCCAGGTTGTGCGCGAAATCGTTCTGATCAACATCACCGGTGAGGACCGTCCCGGTCTTACCGCCGCCATTACCGGCGTCCTGCTCCAGGGCGGTGTGAACATCCTCGACATCGGCCTGGCGGTGATGCACGGCACCCTGTCGTTCGGCATTCTGGTCGATATTCCCGACAACGAAGTGGCCACCAGTCTGCTGCAGAGCGTGCAGTCCAAGGCCCACGAACTGAACCTGCAAGCGCGTTACACGCCGATCTCCGAAGCCGACTATCAGCACTGGGCCGATGCCCAGGGTGAAGCGCGGCATATCGCGACCGTGCTCAGCCGCAAGATCACCCCCGAGCAACTGCAACGCGTCAGCGCAGTCATCAGCCAGTACGGCCTGACCATCGAGCGCATCGAGCGCCTGTCGGCACGGGTTGCGTTGGGTGCTCCGAGCGAGAAGGGCAAAGCAGCGCTGGAAATCTCCGTGCGCGGCGTGCCGAGCGACGCCCAGGCATTGCGTGCCGACTTCTTCGCGCTGGCTGAAGAGCTGAACATCGACATCGCGTTCCAGAAGGATGACCTGTTCCGCCGCAACCGCCGCCTGGCGGTATTCGACATGGACTCGACGCTGATCGAGGCTGAAGTCATCGACGAACTGGCCAAGGCGGCTGGTGTGGGCGAACAGGTTGCCGCGATCACCGAGCGCGCCATGCGTGGCGAGCTGGATTTCCGCGCCAGTTTCAAGGAGCGCATGGCGCTGCTCAAGGGCCTGGATGTCGGAGTGCTCGACGAGATTGGTGCTTCCCTGCGCCTGACTGAAGGTGCCGAAAATCTGTTCGCCGAGCTCAAGCGCCTGGGCTACAAGACGGCGATCCTGTCCGGTGGCTTCTCCTACTTCGCCAAGCAGGTGCAGGCGCGCCTGGGCATTGATTACGTATTCGCCAATGAACTGGAAGTGGTCGATGGCAAGGTGACCGGCGTGGCCGTGGAGCCGATTGTCGATGCCCAGCGCAAGGCTGACCTGCTGCAGCAACTGGCCAATGAAGAAGGCCTGCAGCTGGACCAGACCATCGCCGTGGGCGATGGCGCCAACGACCTGCCGATGCTGTCGCTGGCCGGCCTTGGTGTGGCTTTCCGCGCCAAGCCGCTGGTGCGCCAGTCGGCCAAGCAGGCGATTTCCACCCTGGGGCTGGATGGCGTGCTGTACCTGCTGGGCCTGCGCGACCGCGACGCCCGAGGCTGATACGCCGGACAAAAAAAGGCCCTGCACACGCAGGGCCTTTTTTTTCGCCCAGGGTCAAGCCTGGGCAGGGTTAGCCAGCAGTTCACCCATGCGCACAGCCGAAGCTGCGCCCAGGTTTTCGGCCCATTTCACCTGCTCTGGCCCGAACAGCACGATCGCGGTCGAGCCCAGTTTGAAGCGGCCCAGCTCGGCGCCTTTCTCCAGGTGAATCGGCGCACGGCTGCTTTCGTCGTAGCGGAATGTCTTCAGCTCGCGCTTTGGCGGCGTGACGAGGCCGGCCCACACGGTCTCGATCGACGCGACGATCATGGCGCCGACCAGCACCACGGCCATTGGCCCGCGCTCGGTATCGAACAGGCACACCACACGTTCGTTGCGCGCGAACAGCTCCGGCACGTTCTCGGCGGTGGTCTGGTTGACCGAGAACAGACGGCCAGGCACATAGACCATCTCGCGCAGGGTACCGGCCAGCGGCATGTGCACGCGGTGGTAATCCTTCGGCGACAGGTAGATGGTGGCGAACTCGCCACCCATGAACGGCGCAGCCAGCGCAGGGTCTCCGCCAAGCAGTTCGAGGGCACTGTAGCTGTGGCCCTTGGCCTGGAAGATACGACCGTGCTCGATCGGGCCCAGCTGGCTGACGGCACCGTCGGCCGGGCAGAGGACCGCGCCCGGGGTTTCGTCCAGCGGGCGGGCGCCTGGTTTCAGGGCGCGGGTGAAGAAAGCGTTGAAGTGCTCGTAGGCGGTGAGGTCTTCGACCAGCGCTTCGCTCATGTTCACCTGGTAACGCTTGGCGAACCAGGCGGTGAAGGCGTTTTTGAACCAGCGTGCACGGCACTCGGCGACACAGCCAGCCAGGCGCGACAGCAAGTGGTGCGGCAGCAGGTGCTGACTGAGGATGAACAGACGGGATTTCATTGCGTTGATTGTCCTTGAACTTCGACAGGCGTGTCCGGGTGGTTGCCCCATTCGCTCCACGAACCGGCATAAGCCTTGATGCGTGGGTAGCCGAGGGCTTTTGCCACCAGGTAGGTGAAACCGGAGCGACGGTGGGTTTGGCAGTGGGTGATCACTTCCTTGTCCGGGGTGATGCCCAGTTGCTGGAGTGCTTCAGCGATGTCTGCGCGGATGCGCAGGTGGTCGTTGAGGTCCATGCCAGCAGTCCACTCGAAATTGATGGCGCCGGGAATGTGCCCAGCCTTGGCGGCCAAGACCTTCTCACCGTTGAATTCCTGCGGGCCGCGGGCGTCCCAGATCACCAGGTCATCGGCGCCCAGGCGGCTTTGCAGGTATTCGCGGGTGGCGGTCGGTTCGCCGTGCAGTTGCAGGTGCACGGGCGTGTTGCCAGGGGCTGGCACGTCGGTGGAGAGCTTGTCCGGCGACCAGGCCTGGATGCCGCCGTTGAGGTAGTGGTAGCGGCTATGGCCGATGACATCGAGCAGCCAGATGAAGCGGCCGGCCCAGCCGCCGCCTTCATCGTCGTACACCACATAGACTGCGTCGTCGCGGTGGCCGAGCTCGCTGAACAGTTTTTCCAGGTCGGCCAGGGGCGGCAGCAGGCCGGGTGCCGGAGGCAGGCCAAGCTGGGTGCGCTTGCCCTCGACGAAGCGGGCGCCGGGGATATGCCCGCTGACATAGCGGTTGGCGCTGCTCAGGTCGACCAGGATCAGCTGGGGTGAATCCAGGCGCGGCAGCAGGTCTGCGGCTTCGATCACCAAAGGCAGGCCGGAAAAGTCGGTCATCCACGTTCTCCAGTGTGGAAAGAGGGGCGATTGTAGCGCATGGCTCAGGCGCCGCGGTTGGCAAACACCGCCAGCGCACGCTCGATACATTGCGAAGTCTTGCCGAAGGCCTGCACGCTGACATCCGCCAGCGGCTTGCCGCCCTGGTCGGCCACGGCCAGCATCAGCACCTGGTCACTGACTGCCAACGAACGCAGCAGCACGTGTTCGCTGCGGAACAAGGCCCGCAGCGGCGCGGGTAGCAATGCCGAGAACTGGGCGTGATTGTCAGGCGTCAGGCGCAGCTGCCCGGCCTTGCTCACGAGCTTTTGCAGCAGTTTGTTCTGTGCGACTGGCAAAGCCATGGCTGCGGCCTCCTTGGGCAGGCCGGCGGTTTGCTGCACGCGCAGATAGTCGCTGGCACGGTCCAGTGTCAGCAGCATTATGCGCTGCATACCGCACGCGAGCATGGCGTCGCGCGCCTGGGTCGCCAGGTGTACCGCGTTGGTGAACGGGCTTGGCTGGACCAGCAACTCCTGGCACAGCTTGCGCCAGCGGCCGAGGTCCTCGCTGGAGGGGGGCGGTGGCGTCAGCATGTCCGGGTGCGGGCGGCGCTGGTGCCAAGGCCAGATCAGCGCTTCGGCCGGGTGGAACAGCGCATGCCTGGCGTGACGCCGGGCGCTGGCGGCAGCCTGTTGGTGCACCTGCTGTTGTACGTCTTCCAGTGAAGTTTGCAGATACAGTGCGGTCAGCTGCTGCCAGCGTAACAAATGCGGGTTGTCCCAACCGACCTGGGCTGCCAGGGCCAGGTTGTTGGCCAGTAGTACGGTGTTGGCCGGCTCGTTGAACCAGCGGCGCAAGCCGGGTGCCTCGTCCAGGCGATGTTGCTGGCTGAGCAGGTCTTCTTCGCGGGCGATGCTCAGCACCATGGCCAGTTGGTCGCGCTCTTCGAGCAGCAGGCGATAGCCTTGGGTCACCCATTTGGGCAAGCGCCAGTGTTCGGCCATGGCCTGGCACAGGGCGAAGATACGCACACCGAACAATTCCTGCTCTACGTCGGCTGCAATCTCGCCTTTGTGGATAACCCGCAGCTCCCAGGCGTCCAACAGCTTGGGGTGGGCCAGGGCCAGCGGCCACAGAGGGGAGAGGAACAACAGGCTGCCCCAGTGGATCTCCTGCCACAGGCGCGCCAGACGGCTGGCGAACAGGCCGCTGGCCTGTTGCGCGGCGTGCTGGCTGATCAACAGAAATTGGCGCAGCACCGGCGGAATGTCGTCTTCCGGCAGGGCCGGCAGGCGCATCAGCAGTTCCTTGCTGCGTGCCAGGCCCAGGCGGTTGAGGGCGACCTCCAGGCTTTCGGCGGGTTCGGCCTGGCTGGCGTTGGCGGAGTGATTGGCCTCGCGCATCACCGACAGCACCAGGGCGGGGCTGTCTTGCATCAGTTCGGCGATGTCGCGCAACGAGCGGCGATTGTCGTTGATGGCGCTCATGACCCGGTCGTAACTCTGCTTCGGTACCGGTACACGGACACCGTCGAGCAGCTTGACCCAGGCTTCTACCGTACGCGGATTCTGAGTGGGCACCTTGGATTCCATTGGCATTTTGACATCAGTCCGAACTGGCTTTTCGCTGTTAGTGGCTATAGTCTGGCGCAGTTCTGCCGATAAGTAGAAGAAGAGTTTTAAAGCTCCCGTCCCTCACCCTGACCACGACAGCAAGTGCTTTGAACCTATGGCTAAAATTATCGGCATCATCGTCGTATTCGCGAGCGTGCTCGGCGGATATGTACTCTCCCACGGCAAGATCGCGGCGCTGATCCAGCCGTTCGAAGTGCTGATCATCGGCGGTGCAGCCTTTGGCGCCTTCATGCAGGCCAACCCTGGTTACATGACCATGCATGTAATCAAGAAGTCGATGAAGATGTTCGGCTCGCGCTTCTCCCATGCTTTCTATCTGGAAGTGCTGGGCCTGGTGTATGAAATCCTCAACAAGAGCCGTCGCGAAGGCATGATGGCGATCGAGAGCGATATCGAAGACGCCGCAGCCAGTCCGATCTTCGCCAAGTACCCGGCAGTACTGGGGGACGAGCGCATGACCGCATTCATTTGCGACTACTTGCGCATCATGTCCACCGGCAACATGGCCCCGCACGAGCTGGAAGGCTTGTTCGACATGGAACTGCTGAGCATGAAGGAAGAGCTCGAGCACCCGTCGCACGCGGTCACCGGTATCGCCGACGGCATGCCGGGTTTCGGTATCGTGGCGGCAGTACTGGGTATCGTGGTGACCATGGCATCGCTGGGCGAAGGCGACCAGGCGGCCATCGGCATGCACGTAGGTGCGGCGCTGGTCGGTACCTTCTTCGGTATTCTCGCTGCCTATGGCTTCTTCGGCCCACTGGCCAAGTGCCTTGAGCACGATGCCAAGGAAGAGCTCAACCTCTATGAGTCGATCAAGGCCTCGCTGGTAGCCTCGGCCTCCGGCATGCCGCCGTCGCTGGCCGTGGAATTCGGGCGCAAGGTGCTGTATCCGAAGCATCGCCCGAGCTTCGCCGAGCTGGAACAAGCAGTTCGCGGTCGCTGAGTCATGGAGAACAATCAGCCGATAATCATCAAGCGCGTCAAGCGCTTCGGTGGCGGGCACCATGGCGGCGCCTGGAAGATCGCCTTCGCCGACTTCGCCACGGCGATGATGGCGTTCTTCCTGGTGTTGTGGCTGTTGTCTACCGCCACGCCCGAGCAGAAGATCGCCATTGCCGGCTACTTCAAGGACCCGATCGGTTTTTCCGAGAGTGGCACGCCTTATGTTATCGACCTGGGCGGCTCGCCAGAGATGGCGCCGGACAAGACCATCAACCCGGAAGTAAAGTCCGAGCCTACGCCTGACACCAGCATTCAACTGGACAAGGACCAGGTCGAGACCATGGCCGAACAGGTCGAGCGCGAGCGCCTCGAGTTGCTGTTGCAGGAACTGCAGAACAAGGTTGAGGAAAACCCGCAGCTGCAGAAGTTCAAGGACCAGATTCTCTTCGAGATTACCCAGGATGGCCTGCGGATCCAGATCATGGATGCCGAGAACCGGCCAATGTTCGACATCGGCAGCGCGCGCCTTCAGCCGTATTTCGAAGACATCCTGCTGGCCATGGCCGACACCATCAAGGCGGTGCCGAACAAGATCAGCATCAGTGGCCACACCGATGCCAAGCCGTATTCCGGCACTGGCGACTACGGTAACTGGGAGCTTTCGGCCAACCGCGCCAACGCCGCACGTCGTGCATTGGTGGCCGGTGGCTACCCGGATGACCAAGTGGCCCGGGTGGTAGGGTATGCCTCGTCGTCGCTGTTCGACCGCAAGAACCCGTTCAACCCGGTCAACCGCCGTATCGACATCATCGTCCTGACCAAGAAGGCGCAGCGCAACATCGAGGGTGAGCAGGGCACGCCCGAGGCGCCAACCCCGCCGTCTGCGCCAGGTGGTGCAGCGCCTGGTGCGGCGGCTCCGGCAGCGCCGGCGGCAGGTGATGCAGCTGCCCAGGCGCCGATGCAGCCGCGGGAACTGCGCCAGAAGCTGAACATCTTCGAGGATGGGACCTTGAAGATGGACGAGCAGAAGGATCAGTAAGGGTCGGGGCCGCTTTGCGGCCCTGCGCGGGCAAGCCGCTCCCACACATGAATCGCATGCTTGTGGGGGCGGGTTTGCCCGCGAAGGGCTGCAGAGCAGCCCCAGAAGACTCAAAATCCCCGCCTGATCTTGGCCTTGAGATCGGCATGAAAGAAATCCGCATTATCCCGGTCGACACTCGACCCATGCTCCGCTGGCAGAATCATCGCTCGCTGGAACGTGTACTCATCGTGATAGGCCCGCACGAACAGGTCGATATGCTTCCGTTCGCGCATCATTGGCCACCTGCCAAGGTGCTCGGGTGGCTCGCCACACCTTGTATGGTAGAAACTCACCCGTCGATTGGCTGCCACCGCTGCCTCCAGTAGCCGGGCAGTCCACCCGTCATCGCATGTTTCTGCGGGTAGCAGGCCGATCCAGTGGGTTGCATCGTTTATCTGCTGGCAGGCGCTACCATGCGCGTCTTCGCGAGTGTGCCCGCCGGTGCCAAGCTCCACCAGCTGTGCGGTGATGCCCTCAAGCAGCAAGCGTTCATTGAGGATGAAGGCGTCAAGCCGATCTTCGTGGCAGTAACTGATAAAAACCGGCATCGCGGTTGCCCTCCCTGATAGAAGACATGACCTTCAGGGAAAGCGAGGGGTAGGGCAATAGATGGCGGAAAAACCGGAGGCGTCCTACGCGCTCCGGTAATATTTCCTACAACTCAGTAGCTGTCTTCCGGCAGGCTGGCAATGATCGAGCGGTAGCTGTTCATCCGCTGCGGCTTGATGCGGCCGTCTTCAAGGGCCTTGAGCAGAGCGCAACCGGGTTCGCGGTCATGCTTGCAGTCGCGGAAGCGGCAGGTGCCGAACAGGTCGCGGAACTCGATGAAGCCATCTTCCACGTCGTCTCGGCTGACGTGGCCCAGGCCAAATTCGCGGATGCCCGGTGAGTCGATCAGGTCGCCGCCGTTGGGGAAGTGATACAAGCGCGCCGTGGTGGTGGTGTGCTGGCCCTGGCCAGACCACTCGGACAGGTCTCCAACGCGGGTGCCGGCATCCGGCAGCAGGCTGTTTACCAGCGACGACTTGCCCACACCCGACTGGCCGACGAACACGCTGATGTGCCCGTCGAGCATCTGCTGCAGGCGTTGCATGCCGTCGCCGTGGTGCGCGGAAACCTCGAGCAGCGGGTAACCCAGTTCGCGGTAGACCTCGAGCAGCGCATGCAGGCCCGGGCCGTTTTCTGCGTCGATCAGGTCGGCCTTGTTCAGCAGCAGCAGCGGGCGGATACCGGCATGCTCGGCAGCCACCAGGTAACGGTCGATCAGGTTCGGGTGTGGCTCCGGCGCCGGGGCGAAGACGATCACGATCAGGTCGACGTTAGCCGCGACCGGCTTGAGCTGGCCATGGTTGTTCGGCCGGCACAGTTCGGTGCTGCGTGGCATCTGGGCGACAATCACGCCAATGCCCTGGTTGCCTGCGCGCCAGACTACACGGTCACCCGTAACCAGCGCCGGCAGGTTGGCCCGCAAGTGGCAGCGGAACACCTGGCCGGCGACTTCACCGTCCTGGGCTTCTACCTCGACCTGCACGCCGAAGTGGGCAATGACCAGGCCCAGTTGCTCCGGCCCCAGGTCGCCGCCCTCCAGCTCTTGCAGCACGTGCTGCTCGCGTTTGGCGGCGCGAGCGGCGCGTTCGTTCTGGATTTTTTCGATACGCCAGTTCTGGCGACGATTGAGCTGGCGTTTGGCCATGGACCTTCCAAGGTGGGGCAAGTTGAAAACGGCAGGCAGTTTAGCACGCCAGGGCACGGACCATTCTGGTTACCTTTGCGCCGCGCATGCGCAGGCTGACGTCGCTAGGCTAATATGACGGCCTATACGAGGAGCCCCTTCATGCAGAACCCACAGAACCTGATCTGGATCGATCTGGAAATGACCGGACTGGACCCGGACCACGACGTCATCATCGAGATGGCCACTATCGTCACCGACAGCGAGCTGAACACCTTGGCCGAAGGCCCGGTGATCGCCATCCACCACAGTGACGAAGTGCTGGCGCGCATGGACGAGTGGAACACCCGCACCCATGGCGCCTCGGGCCTGACCCAGCGCGTGCGCGACAGTAAGGTCAGCATGGCCGAAGCCGAAGCGCAGACCATCGCCTTCCTCGAGCAATGGGTGCCGAAAGGCAAGTCGCCGATCTGCGGTAACAGCATCTGCCAGGATCGTCGTTTTCTCTACCGCCACATGCGCGGCCTGGAAAACTACTTCCACTATCGCAACCTCGATGTCTCCACCGTGAAGGAGCTTGCCGCGCGCTGGGCGCCGGATGTGCGTGACAGCTTCAAGAAGGGCAACACCCACCTGGCGCTCGATGATATCCGTGAGTCGATCGCCGAACTGCGTCACTACCGCGAGCATTTCATCAAGGTATGAGCCGAAGGGCGCAGATAATGTGCTTGCGCCCTCTTTTGGTGCCTGCGGCAACTGGTTAGACTGCGCGCCTTTCTCGCACGGACCCGCGCCATGTTGTTGATGCTCTACCTGATCGCCATCACCGCCGAGGCCATGACCGGTGCCCTGTCCGCCGGCCGCCGCGGCATGGACTGGTTTGGCGTGGTGCTGATCGCCTGCGTGACCGCCCTGGGTGGCGGTTCGGTGCGCGACGTGCTGCTCGGGCACTACCCGCTGACCTGGGTGAAACATCCGGAATACCTGGTGTTGACCAGCCTCGCTGCGCTGCTGACGATCTTCATCGCGCCGATGATGCGGCGTTTGCGCTCGCTGTTCCTGGTGCTGGATGCGTTGGGCCTGGTGGCCTTTACCCTGATCGGCTGCATGACCGCGCTGGAGATGGGGCAAGGCATGCTGGTGGCATCGATCAGTGGCGTGATCACCGGGGTGTTTGGCGGAATCCTGCGGGATATCTTCTGCAACGACATCCCTCTGGTGTTTCGTCGCGAGCTCTATGCCAGCGTGTCGTTCGCGGCGGCGTGGTTCTACCTGGGCTGCGTGTACTTCAAGCTCCCGGCGGAGCAGGCGATGCTGCTGACCTTGTTCGGTGGCTTCCTGGTGCGCTTGCTGGCGATCCGTTTCCATTGGGAAATGCCCAAGTTCCACTACAACGACCAGCAGTAACCTGAATGTAATCCTTGTGGGAGCGGCTTTAGCCGCGAACACCGCGCAGCCGGTGCCATGCACCGCGTTGTCTGCTTCGCGGGTAAACCCGCTCCCACAGGGATCGCGACGGTTTTGAAAGCAGAGAATGGCGGTGCCTAGTGGATGCCGTGCCGGCCCAGCGCCCACTCCACATGTTCGCGTACCAGCTCCGACTCATCTTCCCGGCGAGCCTTCAGCGCCTCGATCACCGGGATCGTAGAAGGCGCATTTCCCAACCCCACCGCCAGGTTGCGCAAAAATCGCTCATACCCCGCACGACGCAGCGGCCCACCCTCGGTCTTGCGCAGGAACGTGCGCTCGTCCCACAGGAACATTTCAGCCAGCTCGGCATTTTCCAGCCCGTGCCGCGGCTGGAAGTCCTGCTCCTTGCTGTGATTGGCAAAGCGGTTCCATGGGCAGACGATCTGGCAGTCATCGCAGCCAAATACTCGATTGCCCATCATGGAACGCAATTCGACCGGAATAGGCCCGCGCAACTCGATGGTCAGGTAAGAGATGCAGCGCCGCGCATCCAGCACGTATGGGCCGACAAAAGCCTTGGTCGGGCAGATGTCCAGGCACGCCTGGCAGCGCCCGCAGTGTTCGCTGGTATGCGCCTCGTCCACCGGCAGCGGCAAGTCGACGAACAGTTCGGCTAGGAAGAAATAGCTGCCGGCCTTGCGGTTGAGCAGCAGGGTATTCTTGCCGATCCAGCCCAGCCCGGCCTGTTCGGCAAGGGCCTTCTCCAGTACCGGGGCGCTGTCGACGAAGGCGCGGTAGCCGAACGGGCCGATCGCTTCCTGGATACGGTCCGCGAGGAACTGCACGCGCTTGCGCACCAGCTTGTGGTAGTCACGCCCCAGGGCATAACGCGACACGTAGGCTTTTTCCGGCTGGGCCAGGCGTTGCGCCATCTGAGTATCGCCGGGTAGGTAGTCCATGCGCAGCGACACCACGCGTACCGTGCCGGGGATCAGTTGGTCAGGGTGGGCGCGCTTGCTGCCGTGGGCGCCGAGGTACTCCATTTCGCCCTGGTAGCCGGCGTCGAGCCAGCGTTGCAGGTGCTGTTCGTGTTCGCCAAGGTCGACACCGGCGATGCCGACATGGGCAAAACCGAGTTCTTGGCCCCAAGTCTTGATGGATTGGGCCAGTTGGGCGAGGTCAGGCGTACAGACGGACATGGATGGGCAGGCAATACGGGCTCAGGTGCGTATAATTCTGCCAGACATTGGAGCCTTTGACCCCATGCCGCAGACCAAACACCCTAGCAATGCCCCGCAATTGCTCAGCAGCGTGACCGTCGCACGCCTGCCGACACGTCATGCGCATGCCCATAAAGGCGACTTCGGCCATGTGCTGGTCGTCGGTGGCGACCTGGGCACCGGTGGCGCCGTACTGCTCAGTGCCGAAGCCGCGCTGCGGTGTGGCGCTGGGCTGGTCAGCGTAGCGACACGCCCGGAGCACGTCGTGGCCGGGCTGGCGCGCATGCCGGAAAGCATGTGCCTGGGCGTTGATTCGGCCAACCAGTTGGTCGGCGTGCTCGAGCGAGCCACGGTGCTGGTGGTGGGCCCCGGCCTGGGCCAGGCGGCCTGGGGCCGCAGCCTGTTGTCGGCGGTGGCCAACGCCGAGCGGCCACAGGTATGGGACGCCGATGCCCTGAACCTGCTGGCCCGTACGCCGCTGGCACTGCCCAGCGGTAGCATTCTCACCCCACACCCGGGGGAGGCAGCGCGGTTGCTGGGCATTTCCACCGAAGCGGTGCAGGCTGACCGCCCCGGGGCGGCGCGTAAGCTGGCCCGCCGGTATGCCAGCGTCTGCGTGCTCAAGGGCGCCGGTACCCTGGTGGCGAACCCCTCCGGGCAGCTGGCGCTGTGTGAGCGGGGCCACCCGGCGATGGCCGGTGCCGGCTTGGGTGACGTGCTGACGGGTGTGCTGGCAGCCCTGTTGGCCCAGGGGCTGGATGCCTGGGGCGCGGCTGGATTGGGGGTGTGGCTGCATGCCTGCGCAGGCGAGCGTCTGGGCGTCAAAGGTAGAGGCCTGGCAGCCAGTGATCTGGCGCCGGTCATTCGTGAGTTGTTGGAGGAGCATTCTGCGTGTCTGGCTTAACCCTGTTTCTGGCCGATGAAGCGGCCACGGTCGATTTCGGCGCCAAACTGGCCGAGGTGACCGGCGGTCGTGGCGTGATTTTTCTGGAAGGCGACCTGGGGGCGGGCAAGACCACGCTCTCACGTGGCTTGATCCGTGGCCTGGGCCATACTGGTGCAGTGAAAAGTCCGACTTTCACCGTGGTAGAACCCTACGAAATCGGTGAAGTACGCGCCTTCCATTTCGACCTTTATCGCCTGGTCGACCCGGAAGAACTGGAGTTCATGGGTATTCGTGACTATTTCGAGGGCGATCCGCTGTGCCTGTTCGAATGGCCACAAAAGGGTGCGGGCGTTTTGCCAAAGCCCGACCTGACCATTACCATAAGCCCCCAAGCGGGCGGCCGCTCGCTTGACCTTACGCCGCAGGGGGCTCGCGGCGAGGCCTGGTGCACTGCACTGGCCGAACACTATAAACAGTAAGTGGGGTAGGTATGCGCATACGCGCACTGGTCGCTGTGGTTGGATTGCTGCTGACAGCGGTGACCGTTGACGCTCTGGCCGTCACTCAAGTCAAGAGCGTGCGCCTGTGGCGTGCGCCGGACAACACGCGGCTGGTCTTCGATCTGTCTGGCCCCGTGCAGCATAGCGTCTTCACCCTGAGCGCACCCGATCGCCTTGTGATCGACATCAATGGTGCGACATTGGCCGCGCCGCTGAGCGTGTCGACCGCGAATACACCGATCAGTAGTGTGCGCTCGGCGCAACGTACCCCAACCGACCTGCGTGTGGTCGTCGACCTGAAAAAGTCGGTCACGCCCAAGAGCTTTACCCTGGCGCCGAATGCCCAGTATGGCAACCGCCTGGTGGTCGACTTGTACGACCAGGAAGCCGACGCCATCGCCGCCACGGCGCCGACCCCGCCGCCAACGCCGGTGCAAACCCCGGCGACCACGCCCGCCGTACCAGTAACCCCGGCCCAGCCTGCGATCAAGCTGCCGCCGGTGCCTAGCGGCAAGCGCGACATCGTGGTCGCCATCGATGCAGGCCATGGCGGTGAAGACCCGGGCGCTTCCGGCTCGCGCGGCCAGCACGAGAAAGACATCGTGCTGCAGATCGCCAAGGAGTTGCAGCGCCAGATCAATACCGAGAAGGGTTATCGTGCCGAACTGACCCGTACCGGTGACTACTTCATCCCGTTGCGCAAGCGCACCGAGATCGCCCGCAAGAAGGGCGCCGACCTGTTCATCTCGATCCACGCCGACGCCGCACCGTCGCGCGCCGCATTCGGCGCCTCGGTGTTCGCCCTGTCCGACCGTGGTGCCACGTCCGAGACTGCGCGCTGGCTGGCCGACACGGAAAACCGTTCCGACCTGATCGGTGGTGCCGGTAACGTCAGCCTCGACGACAAGGACCGCATGCTCGCGGGCGTGCTGCTCGACCTGTCGATGACTGCCACGCTGAGCTCCAGCCTGAACGTCGGGCAGAAGGTGCTTGGCAACATGGGCCGCGTGACGTCGCTGCACAAGCAGCGGGTGGAGCAGGCAGGCTTCATGGTGCTGAAATCGCCGGATATCCCGTCGATCCTCGTTGAAACAGGGTTTATCTCGAACAACAACGAAGCGGCCAAACTGGCCACTGCCAGCCATCAGCAGGCGTTGGCGCGCTCGATCCATACCGGCGTACGCCAGTACTTCCAGCAGAACCCGCCGCCTGGCACCTACGTTGCCTGGCTGCGTGACAGTGGCAAGATCGCCCAGGGCCCGCGTGAGCACACCGTGCGCCCGGGCGAAACCCTGGCGATGCTCGCCGTGCGCTATCAAGTCAGCGTGACCAGCCTGCGCAGCGCCAACAGCCTCAAGACCGATGAGCTGAAGGTCGGTCAGCACCTCGATATCCCTGCTACCACGCTGGCTGCGCAATGAGTGGTGGTTCGCGCATCCAGCTGCTCAGCCCGCGGCTGGCTAACCAGATTGCCGCGGGTGAGGTGGTCGAGCGCCCGGCGTCGGTGGCCAAGGAACTGTTGGAAAACAGCCTGGACTCCGGTGCTCGGCGCATCGATGTGGAAGTCGAGCAGGGCGGTGTGAAGCTGCTGCGGGTGCGTGACGATGGCAGCGGCATTTCCGCCGACGACCTGCCGCTGGCCCTGGCTCGTCACGCCACCAGCAAGATTCGCGAGCTGGAAGACCTTGAAGGCGTACTGAGCCTGGGCTTCCGTGGTGAGGCCCTGGCATCGATCAGCTCGGTGGCGCGCCTGACCCTGACCTCGCGTACCGCCAGTGCCGGTGAAGCCTGGCAGGTAGAGACCGAAGGCCGTGACATGACCCCGCGTGTGCAACCCGCGGCGCATCCGGTCGGTACCTCGGTGGAAGTGCGCGACCTGTTCTTCAATACCCCGGCCCGGCGCAAGTTCCTCAAGGCCGAAAAGACCGAATTCGATCACCTGCAGGAAGTCATCCGTCGTCTGGCGCTGGCCCGCTTCGATGTCGGCTTCCACCTGCGCCACAACGGCAAGAGCATCCTCAGCCTGCATGAGGCGCATGACGAAACAGCCCGTGCGCGGCGGGTCGGCGCCATCTGCGGCCCGGGCTTCATGGAGCAGGCGCTGCCGATCGATGTCGAGCGCAATGGCCTGCGCCTGTGGGGCTGGGTCGGTCTGCCGACGTTCTCGCGCAGCCAGGCCGATTTGCAGTACTTCTTCGTCAATGGCCGTGCGGTGCGCGACAAGCTGGTTGCCCATGCCGTGCGCCAGGCCTATCGCGACGTACTGTTCAATGGCCGTCACCCGACCTTCGTGCTGTTCCTCGAGCTCGAGCCGAACGGTGTCGACGTCAACGTGCACCCGACCAAGCACGAAGTGCGCTTCCGCGAAGGCCGCTCGGTGCACGACTTCCTCTATGGCACGCTGCACCGTGCCTTGGCTGACGTGCGCCCGGAAGACCAGCTGGCAGCGCCTGCCGCCGTGCCTGAGGTGGCGCGCCCGACTGGCCTTGAGGTCGGCGAGTTCGGCCCTCAGGGCGAAATGCGCCTGGCCTCGCCGGTGCTCGAACAGCCGCAGGCCCCGCAGCCTTCCATTTCCAATGGCGGCAGTGGCGCCGGTTACCAGTACCAGTACACACCGCGGCCGTCGCAGCCGTTGCCGGCCGCCGAGTCCCAGGCGGTCTACCGCGAGTTCTACAAGCCGTTGAACGAGGGTGCGCCAGCCGCATCGGCACTGCCGGAAACCCAAGGCGATATCCCGCCGTTGGGTTATGCCCTGGCCCAGCTCAAGGGCATCTACATCCTCGCCGAGAATGCCGTGGGTCTAGTGCTGGTAGACATGCACGCGGCCCACGAACGCATCATGTACGAGCGCCTCAAGGTGGCCATGGCCAGCGAAGGCCTCAGCGGCCAGCCGCTGCTGGTGCCGGAAACCCTGGCGCTGAGCCAGCGTGAGGCCGATTGTGCCGAAGAGCACAGCCAGTGGTTCCAGCGCCTGGGCTTCGAACTGCAGCGTCTGGGCCCTGAAACATTGGCGATTCGCCAGATTCCGGCACTGCTCAAGCAGGCCGAGGCCAATCGCCTGGTCCAGGACGTGCTCGCCGACCTGATGGAATACGGCACCAGCGACCGTATCCAGGCGCACCTCAACGAACTGCTCGGCACCATGGCCTGCCACGGCGCCGTGCGCGCCAACCGGCGCCTGGCCATCCCCGAGATGAACGCCCTGCTGCGCGACATGGAAAACACCGAGCGCAGCGGCCAGTGCAACCATGGTCGCCCGACCTGGACCCAGATGGGCCTGGACGATCTGGACAAACTTTTCCTGCGCGGTCGATGACATGAGCGGCAAGCCCCCTGCGATATTTCTCATGGGCCCGACGGCGGCCGGCAAGACCGACCTCGCCATCGAGCTGACCAAGGTCCTGCCTTGCGAGCTGATCAGCGTCGACTCGGCGCTGGTCTACCGCGGCCTGGACATTGGTTCGGCCAAGCCTTCCAAAGAGATTCTGGCGGCCTATCCGCACCGGCTGATCGACATTCGCGACCCGGCCGAGAGCTATTCGGCTGCGCAGTTTCGCGCTGACGCCCTGGAGGCGATGGCCGAAATCACCGCGCGCGGCAAGATTCCGCTGCTGGTCGGCGGCACCATGCTCTATTACAAGGCGCTGATCGAAGGCCTGGCGGACATGCCGGCAGCCGATGCCGCGGTGCGCGCAGAGCTCGAGGCCCAGGCCCAGGCGTTGGGCCTTGCCGAATTGCATCGGCAACTGGCGGAAGTGGACCCTGAGTCGGCAGCGCGCATTCACCCAAATGACCCGCAGCGGCTGATCAGGGCGCTGGAGGTGTATCGGGTGAGTGGCCAGAGCATGACAGCTCATCGCCAGCGTCAATTCGCGGAAAGTAGCGGCGCAGACGCAGGCGCGGGCGGGCATTTGCCCTATACTGTCGCGAGTTTGGCAATTGCGCCTGCGGATCGTCACATTTTGCATGAGCGAATTGCGCTACGATTTTCGCAGATGCTGGAACAGGGCTTCGTCGACGAGGTCCGATCGCTGCGAGCCAGAAGTGACTTGCACGCCGCACTGCCGTCTATACGGGCAGTGGGGTATCGGCAGGTCTGGGACTACCTCGACGGCAAGCTGACTGAGAATGAGATGCGAGAACGCGGTATCATTGCCACTCGACAGCTGGCCAAGCGGCAGTTCACCTGGTTGCGTGGCTGGCCTGATGTGCACTGGCTCGACAGCCTGGCCTGCGACAATCTGTCCCGCACCTTGAAATACCTTGGGGCCGTCTCCATATTGAGCTGAGTCCCTGCTGATAGCCGTCTATTCTTGCGAAGGGGCGGCCTGACTTATCAATTTTTCTGATTTTCTATTATTTATCCTTACAGGAGTGCGGCATATGTCAAAAGGGCATTCGCTACAAGACCCTTACTTGAACCAACTGAGAAAAGAAAAGGTCCCGGTATCGATCTATCTGGTCAACGGGATCAAGCTGCAGGGCTCGATCGAATCCTTCGACCAGTTCGTGGTACTGCTGAAGAACACCGTCAGCCAGATGGTCTACAAGCACGCTATCTCGACCGTGGTTCCTGCCCGTCCGGTTCGCCTGCCAAGCCCGTCCGATTCCGAACACGGCGACAGCGAGCCAGGCAACGCCTGATAGGAGCCTGCATTGTTCTTTGAGCGCCACGGTGGTGGTGAGCGGGCGCTGCTCGTTCACTTGGAAGGTCAGAACCCTGAGGCGCGCGAAGACCCGCAGGAGTTTCAGGAACTGGCCCTGTCGGCCGGAGCCGACATCGTCTCGTTGGCCACGGTAGCCAGGCATCAGCCTACGGCCAAATACCTGATTGGCAGCGGCAAGGTCGAGGAATTGCGCGACCTGGTCAAAGCCGAACAGGTAGACCTGGTGATTTTCAATCACACCCTCACGCCCAGTCAGGAGCGCAACCTCGAGCGAGTTTTCGAGTGTCGCGTGCTTGACCGTACCGGGCTGATCCTCGATATCTTCGCCCAGCGGGCGCGTACCCATGAAGGCAAGCTGCAGGTGGAACTGGCCCAGCTCGACCACATGAGCACGCGGCTGGTGCGCGGCTGGACCCACCTTGAGCGGCAGAAGGGTGGTATCGGCCTGCGTGGCCCGGGTGAGACCCAGTTGGAAACCGACCGCCGTCTGTTGCGGGTACGTATTCGCCAGATCAAGGGGCGCCTGGAAAAGGTACGCAGCCAGCGTGAGCAGGCTCGTCGTGGCCGCAAGCGGGCGGATATCCCTTCGGTGTCGCTGGTCGGCTATACCAACGCCGGCAAGTCCACACTGTTCAATGCGCTGACCGAATCCGAGGTGTACGCAGCTGACCAGCTGTTCGCCACGCTCGACCCGACCTTGCGCCGGCTCGAACTGGCCGACCTGGGGCCGATCGTGCTGGCCGACACTGTGGGCTTCATTCGCCACCTGCCGCACAAGCTGGTCGAGGCATTTCGGGCTACGCTCGAAGAATCGAGCAACTCGGACCTGCTGCTGCATGTGATTGACGCCCATGAGCCAGAGCGCATGGAGCAGATCGAGCAAGTGCTGGCCGTGTTGGGTGAGATCGGTGCCGAAGGCTTGCCGATCCTCGAGGTCTATAACAAACTCGACCTGCTTGAAGATGTCGAGCCGCAGATTCAGCGCGATGCCGATGGCAAGCCGCAGCGAGTCTGGGTATCGGCCCGAGATGGACGTGGCCTGGAGCTGGTCGGCCAGGCGATTGCCGAGTTGCTGGGGGATGATCTGTTTGTCGGTACCCTGTGTCTGGAGCAGCGTTTTGCCCGCTTGCGCGCGCAATTCTTTGCCCTGGGTGCCGTGCAGAGTGAAGAGCATGACGAAGAAGGGCGCAGCCTGCTGAGTGTTCGGCTGCCCAGGGTCGAGTTGAATCGCCTGGTCAGTCGTGAAGGCATGGAGCCGCAAGTGTTTGTCGAGCAACACACTTTGCAATAAATGCTCGGTGAGGTCGCCGGGCAGCAGTGGCAGGCATTCTGTAGCATTGGACGGCGCGCCGTGGGCGCGTCTTTGCTTTATCAGATGGAGAGCGCTATGGCTTGGAACGAGCCGGGTGGCAACTCGAACAATCAGGATCCCTGGGGCGGCCGTCGCGGTGGCGGCGGTGGTGGCGACAAGAAGGGTCCACCGGATCTGGACGAGGCCTTCCGCAAGCTGCAGGACAGCCTGAACGGCATGTTCGGCAGTGGCAAAAAACGTGGCGGCGGTGACCGCAATGTCGGCAAAGGAGGTGGCTTCGGCCTGCTGGGCATCGGCCTGGCGGTGCTCGCCGCAATCTGGCTGTACAGCGCCGTGTACGTGGTCGACGAGCAGGAGCAGGCCGTGGTGCTTCGCTTCGGCAAGTACTATGAGACGGTCGGTCCCGGCCTGAACATCTACTTCCCGCCAATCGATCGCAAGTACATGGAAAACGTCACGCGCGAGCGTGCCTACACCAAGCAGGGGCAGATGCTCACCGAGGACGAGAACATCGTCGAGGTGCCGCTGACCGTCCAGTACAAGATCAGCAACCTGCAGGACTTCGTGCTCAACGTCGACCAGCCTGAGGTCAGCCTGCAGCATGCGACCGACAGCGCCCTGCGCCATGTGGTGGGTTCCACCTCGATGGACCAGGTGCTGACCGAAGGTCGTGAGCAGATGGCCGTGGATATCCGCGAACGCCTGCAGCGCTTCCTCGACAACTACCGTACCGGTATCACCGTCACCCAGGTCAACGTACAGAGCGCGGCAGCCCCGCGTGAAGTGCAGGAAGCCTTCGACGACGTGATCCGTGCCCGCGAAGACGAGCAGCGTGCCCGCAACCAGGCTGAGTCCTACGCCAATGGCGTGGTGCCGGAAGCCCGTGGTCAGGCCCAGCGCATCATCGAGGACGCCAACGGTTACCGCGACGAAGTCATCGCCCGTGCCAAGGGTGAGGCCGACCGCTTCACCAAACTGGTTGGCGAGTACCGCAAGGCGCCTGACGTGACCCGTCAACGCCTGTACCTGGAGACCATGCAAGAGGTCTACAGCAATTCGAGCAAGGTTCTGGTCACGGCTAAAGATGGGCAGAACAACCTGCTCTACCTGCCGCTGGACAAGATGGTCGAAGGCAGCCGCAACGCGGCCGCGCCAAGCACCAGCGTCAGCCCGTCGGTCAACGATGCGGCCTCGCGTGCGGCGCAGGACCTGCAACAGCAACAGCAGCCGCTGCGTACTAGGGAGAGCCGCTGATGAGCAACCGATCGCTGATCGCCCTGATCGCCGCCGTGGTTCTGGCCATCGTGGCCTGGAACAGCTTCTACATCGTGTCCCAGACCGAGCGTGCGGTATTGCTGCGCTTCGGTAAGGTGGTCCAGGCGGATGTCCAGCCGGGCCTGCACGTGAAGATTCCGTACGTGAACCAGGTACGCAAGTTTGACGCACGCCTGATGACCCTCGACGCCCCGACCCAGCGGTTCCTGACCCTGGAGAAGAAGGCGGTGATGGTCGACGCCTACGCCAAGTGGCGCGTCAAGGATGCCGAGCGCTTCTACACCGCCACTTCCGGCATGAAGCAGATCGCCGACGAGCGTCTGTCACGTCGTCTGGAAAGCGGCCTGCGTGACCAGTTCGGTAAACGTACCCTGCACGAGGTGGTTTCCGGTGAACGTGACGCGCTGATGGCTGACATCACCGCATCGCTGAACCGCATGGCCAGCAAGGAGCTGGGTATCGAGGTCATCGACGTGCGCGTCAAGGCCATCGACCTGCCGAAGGAAGTCAACCGCAGTGTGTTCGACCGCATGAGCACCGAGCGTGAGCGTGAAGCCCGCGAGCACCGCGCCAAAGGTAACGAGTTGGCCGAAGGTATTCGCGCCGATGCCGACCGTCAGCGCCGTGTGCTGCTGGCCGAGGCCTACCGCGAAGCGGAAGAGACCCGCGGTGATGGCGACGCCCAGTCGGCTGCCATCTACGCCAAGGCCTACAGCCAGGACGCCGATTTCTATGCGTTCTACCGTAGCCTGCAGGCGTACCGCGAGAGCTTCTCGAGCAAGAGCGACGTGCTGGTCCTGGACGCGAAGAACGAATTCTTCCGCTTCCTGGACAAGAGCAAGCCGTGATGCTCAGGCCCTGACTTGCATGCAGGAGCGCCCCGCCTGGCAGCTAAAATACCAGGCGGGGTGCATCCTGAATGAAAAGGGGTGTATGATGAGGCAGCCGGGAAATTTCCCGGCTTTTTTGCGTCTGCAAGGTTGATTGGCAAAGCGCCAGTTGACGGTTTGGTCAGCTCGCAAGGCAATTCGAGGGTATCGGGTACGGTGGCTGCGCTGGGATCAGTGCTGCCCGCTGCTGTGCGCGATACCGGCTTTACTGACGGCTCGCCTGCAGGCAAGCCGCCCGGACCAGAGGGGAAATGGCGTAATGGCAACGGTAGACCGCTGGCTGCTGCCAGATGGCATCGAGGAAGTACTGCCACCTGAGGCTGCGCGTATCGAGATCGCGCGCCGTCAGGTGTTGGACCTGTTCCAGAGTTGGGGCTATGAGCTGGTCGTCACCCCGCATATCGAGTACCTGGAGTCGCTGCTCACCGGCGCCGGCCAGGACCTGGATCAGCGCACCTTCAAGGTGGTCGACCCGCAGTCGGGCCGCCTGATGGGTTTCCGCGCCGACTTCACCCCGCAGGTGGCGCGCATCGACGCCCACACCCTGCGCCGCGAAGGCCCGAGCCGCCTGTGCTACGCCGGCAGCGTGCTGCACGCTCAGCCGCGTGCCCTGTCCACCTCGCGCAGCCCGATTCAGCTGGGTGCCGAGCTGTACGGCGACGCCAGCCCGACCAGCGATGTCGAAGTCATCAGCCTGATGCTCGCCACGCTGCAACTGGCCGATGTTGCCGATGTGCACATGGACCTCGGCCACGTCGGTATCTACCGCGGCCTGGCCCGTGCCGCCGGCCTGTCCGGCGCGGTCGAACAGCAGCTGTTCGACGCCCTGCAGCGCAAGTCGGTCGATGAAGTGCAGGCACTGACCGCCGACCTGCCCAAGGACTTGGGCAACATGCTGCGCGCCCTGGTCGAACTGTGCGGTGGCCGCGAAGTGCTGGCTGAAGCCCGTGTGCGCCTGGGCCGTGCCCCGGCCAGCGTATTGGCGGCGCTCGACGACCTGCTGGCGATCGCTGATCGCCTGGCGTCGCGCTACCCGGACCTGCCGCTGTATTTCGACCTGGGCGAGCTGCGCGGCTACAACTATCACACCGGCGTGGTGTTCGCCGTGTTCGTCCCGGGCGAGGGTCAATCGATCGCTCAGGGCGGCCGCTATGACGACATCGGCGCCGATTTTGGCCGGGCGCGTCCGGCCACCGGTTTCTCCACGGATTTGAAGACCCTGGTCACACTGGGGCGAGCGGAGGTCGTATTGCCAACTGGCGGCATCTGGATGCCGGACAGTGGCGACGCGGCCCTCTGGCAGCAGGTCTGCCAGTTGCGCAGCGAGGGCCAGCGTGTGGTCCAGGCTCTGCCTGGCCAACCGTTGAGTGCTGCTCTCGAGGCGGATTGTGATCGGCAATTGATTCAGCAAGACGGGCGCTGGCAGGTTCTGCCGCTGGCCCAGTGAGTTTCTGCGTCGGCAACAGGCCGGCAACCAAGTTTGCGTGAATGAGGACCAATGTAATGGGTAAGAATGTCGTCGTCCTGGGCACCCAGTGGGGTGATGAGGGCAAAGGCAAGATCGTCGATCTGCTGACCGAACATGCTGCCGCCGTAGTGCGCTACCAAGGTGGCCACAACGCGGGCCACACCCTGGTGATCAACGGTGAAAAAACCGTTCTGCACCTGATTCCCTCGGGCATCCTGCGTGAAGGCGTACAGTGCCTGATCGGCAACGGCGTGGTCGTTGCCCCGGACGCCCTGATGCGTGAAATCACCAAGCTGGAAGAGAAAGGTGTACCGGTGCGTGAGCGCCTGCGTATCTCCCCGGCTGCACCGCTGATCCTGTCGTACCACGTGGCCCTGGACCAGGCCCGTGAAAAAGCCCGTGGCGAAGCCAAGATCGGCACCACCGGCCGCGGCATCGGCCCAGCCTACGAAGACAAGGTCGCACGCCGCGGCCTGCGCGTTGGCGACCTGTTCCACCGCGAGCGTTTCGCCGCTAAGCTCGGTGAGCTGCTGGACTACCACAACTTCCAGCTGGTGAACTACTACAAAGAGCCGGCCATCGACTTCCAGCAGACCCTGGACGAGTGCATGGCCTACGCTGAACAGCTCAAGCCGATGATGCTCGACGTCACCGCAGAGCTGCACAACCTGCGCCGCGCCGGCAAGGACATCATGTTCGAAGGCGCTCAGGGCTCGCTACTGGACATCGACCACGGTACTTACCCGTACGTCACCAGCTCCAACACCACCGCTGGCGGTATCTCCACCGGTTCCGGCGTTGGCCCGATGTACCTGGACTACATCCTGGGTATCACCAAGGCCTACACCACTCGCGTTGGTTCCGGTCCGTTCCCGACCGAACTGTTCGACGAGACTGGCGCCACCCTGGCCAAGCGTGGCCACGAGTTCGGTTCGACCACTGGCCGTGCCCGTCGTTGCGGCTGGTTCGATGCCGTCATCCTGCGTCGTGCCATCGACGTCAACAGCATCTCGGGCATCTGCCTGACCAAGCTGGACGTGCTGGACGGCCTGGAAACCATCAACATCTGCGTTGGCTACAAGAACGAGAACGGTGCCGTCATCGACGCACCTTCCGATGCCGACAGCTACATCGGCCTGGAGCCGGTGTACGAAGAGATGCCAGGCTGGAGCGAGTCGACCCTGGGCGTGAAAACCCTGGAAGAGCTGCCGCAAGCTGCGCGTGACTACATCAAGCGCATCGAAGAGCTGGTAGGCGCGCCGATCGATATCATTTCGACCGGCCCGGACCGCAACGAGACCATCGTTCTGCGTCATCCGTTCGCCTGATCTGCCCTCCAGGCTGATCTGACGCCGCGGTCCTGCAAAGGATCGCGGCGTTTTCATTTGTGGTGCAGGGCTGGCGACTTGCTAGACCTTGGCACATTTCCCTGCTGTGTACGGCACAACCCTTGCTGTAAGAAGTTTCTGTAGATGCCATCAAAATAGTGGCGCCAGAAAACACGAGGGTTACACCGTGTCTGCCATCCTTTCATTGTTACGAAGCCGCCTCTTGCGGCCTGTGTTTGTTGCCCTTGGTATCGCCCTTTTGGTGCAAGTGCTGGTTGCCGTTGCGCTGACTCGCAGCACCGTGACAGCCCTGGAGGCCGACCTGGGCGAGCGCCTTGGCAAAGACAGCCGCCAGCTCGCTGGCGAGCTGGAGCAGGCCGGGCAGGACGTGCGCGGGGGCCTCGAAAGCCTTTCCAGCAGCACCCGCCAGCGCCTGAGCGCAGGCCTTTCCACGCGGCTTCAGGACGAACAGCAGCAGCTGCGCGCAACCTTGGAGAAAAACCTCAAGGACTCGGCCAACGACATGGCCGAACTGCTGGCCTCGGTCGCCCCGCGGGCGATCTGGGATAATGATGTGCCGATGCTTTCCGACTTCGCCCGCCGCGCCCAGCGCAACCCCAACGTGCTGTTCGTGATCTACGACGACGCCCAGGGCCAGCACCTGACCCGCTACCTGAATCGGCAGAACCCGATCAACCAGGCGCTTATCGAGAAGGGCCAGGGCGAGCGTGCACTGGACAAAGTACTCGAGGCTGCACGCCGCGATCCGTCGGTGTATTTCGTCGAAGCCTCGATCAACCCCAACGGTGCCGAGATCGGCAAAGTCCTGATGGGTGTTTCCACTGCCGGCGTTGACCAGGAACTCAAGGCGCTGGACCAGCGTTTCAATGCCCTGATCGCCAGCGGTGAGCAACTGGTCGGCGATAGCCTGGGCGCTGCCGCGGCCGACAGTGGCAAGGCCCTGCGCGAGCGCCTGGAAACCGCGCAGGCCAGCGCCACTGCAATGCAGGCCAACACCGCGCAGACCGTGCGTGATGCGGCTGCTGAACTACGCTGGCGCATCGGCCTGGGGCTGGTGGTGGTTGGCTTGGGCGTGCTGCTGGTGGTGGCCTTGGTGTTAGGTCGCCGGGTACTGAGCAAGCTGCGCCTGCTGATCGCTGCGCTCAATGATCTGGCTGCCGGCGAAGGCGACCTGACCAAGCGCGTGACCCTCGACAGCCGCGACGAGATCGGCGACATGGCTTCAGCGGTAAACCGCTTCGTCGACAAGCTGCAGCCCATCGTCCGCGAGGCGGGCGAGGTGGCCCAGCGTACCGGTGTCGAGATCGGCGCAATGGCCCAGCGCAACGCCGGGGCCGATGCCGCGGCGGCGATGCAGCGTGACGAAGTGGCCGCCAGCCTGCGCGACCTGTCGAGCATGGCTGACGAAGCCCAGGCTGAAAGCCATGCCATGCAGGCGGCCTTGCAGCAGGTGGTGGACATTCGCCAGGCGACCGATGAGAACAGCCGTTCCTCGACGCAGTTGGCGAGCCTGATCGAGAACCTTGCCGGGCAGGTTGAGACGGGCTCACAGGTGATCGAGCGCCTGGCCAAGCAGAGCGAGCAAATTGAAGTGGTGCTCACGGTCATCCATGGCATCGCCGAGCAGACCAACCTGCTTGCTCTGAACGCAGCAATTGAAGCTGCGCGCGCGGGCGAGACGGGGCGCGGGTTTGCAGTCGTGGCCGATGAGGTACGGGCGCTGGCGAGCAAGACGCAGAGCTCTACGGGCGATATTCAAGCGCACATAGCCGCCCTCCAGAAAGGTGCCAAGGAGGCGGTTGCGACCATCGGCCAGGCCGGGCTCAAGGCCAGCGAAGGGCTGCTGGTGCTGCGTGACAATGAGCGTCGCCAGCAATCGGTGCAGGCTGCAGTGGAGCAGGTGCATGCGGCCATCGGCCTGGCGACCCGGGCTGCCGAGCAGCAAGCCCACGGCGCACAAGCAGTGCGTGGGCGTGTGGAAAACATCCATGCCCAGGCCGAGCGCTCGGCCGAGGTAGTGATGCAAACCACTGCCAGCAGCAAGGTGCTGGATGATCTGGCAGCGCAGCTGCGCGCCAGCCTGGGGCAGTTCAGGGCTTGAAACCTGCACGGTCCCTTGTAGGAGCGCCCCGGCAAGGCCGCTCCTACAGAGAGTGGTGTTGCTGAGCTGTCGGCAACACATGACAGGGGGGCTCATGTCCGCTCAGCTGGTCGCCGCCCAAGCCGCGAGGCAGCCTGAGCTTCACTTTCACGCCTTGTTGAGATACATCCGCGTAGTCAGCAGATAAACCGGCAACCCCGAAACCACAATCAGCAGCGCCGCATAAGGCGCCGCTGCTGCGAACTCGACGTTGGCGGTGTGCGCCCAGACTTCGGTGGCCAAGGTGGTCATGCCAGTCGGGCTGAGCAGCAGGGTAGCTGTCAGCTCCTTCATGGCATCGAGGAACACCAGTGCAAAAGCCGCCGCCATGGCCGGGAAGATGATCGGCAGGGTCACCCGGCAGAACGCCGCGAAGCTGCTGGCGCCCAGGGTGCGGGCCGCCTCTTCGAGGGTCGGCGAAGCCTTGTTCAGCGCGGTGCGTACCGGCGCCTGGGCCAGGGGCAGGAACAGCAGCGCATAAGCCAGCAACAGCAGCGCTGTGGTCTGGTACAGCGCCGGCACGTAGTGTAGCGAGAACACCACCAGTGACAGGGCGATCACCAGGCCGGGCAGGGCGTGCAGCAAGTACGGCAGGCGCTCGGCCCACAATGCCAGGCGCCCTTTGTAGCGCACCACCAGGAAGCTGACCGGCAGTGCCAGCAGCACGCAGAAGCCTGCACCGCCCAGCGACACCGACAGCGAGGTGAGCAGCGCCTTGCTTATCGCCGCCACCGGGAACGCTGCCGACGAGCCCACGCTCAGCCAGTAGCCCAGCATCGCCAGCGGGATGCCGCTGCCGAGAATCGCCAGGCCCAGGCAGAACAGTTGCGCCAACGGCATCCAGCCACGCAGCCGCACCGGCTGCCCACGGCGTGCCACGCCCTGGCCGATGCGCACATGGCGGGCCTTGCCGCGCACGCGCAGTTCCAGCCACAGCATCAGCAGGCATAGTGCCAGGAGCACGGCCGAGAGCATCGCAGCGTTGGCGTTGCTGAACTCCAGCTCGAACTGCTGGTAGATCGCCGTGGTAAAGGTCTGCAAGCCCAGGATCGACAGTGCGCCGAACTCGACCAGCATGTGCAGGGCGATCAGCAGCGCGCCGCCAAGCATCGACGGCCACAGCAGCGGCAGGGTGATCTTGCGGAACACGCCCCAACGGCTGTAACCCAAGGTGCGCGCCGACTCTTCAAGTGAGGTGTCCAGGTTGCGCAGGGTCGCTGCCACCGGCAGGAACACCAGTGGGTATTTGGACAGCGCCATGACCAGGATCGCCCCGCCCAAACCTTCGAAGTCCGAGCTCAGCGACACCCAGGTGAAGCTGCTGACGAACGACGGCACAGCGAACGGCAGGCACAACACCACGCCCCACAGCCGGCGGCCGGGCAGGTTGCTGCGCTCGAGCAGCCAGGCCAGGGCCAGGCCGACCACCATGCACGCCAACGTTACCCCGGCCATCAGCATCAGGGTATTGCGCATCAGGCCCCAGACGAACGGGCGCCAGAGCAGGTGCAGGGCTTCGCGCCAGCCGGCTTCCCAGGCTTTCATGGCGACGTACAGCAGCGGCAGCAAGCTCATCGCCACCAGGAACAGCACAGGCAGCACCACCCAGATCGAGGGGCGCTTGCGGCGCGGCACGAAACGTACCGGCACCGGCTCGGACAGGGCGGCAGTCATCAGAGCAGGCCGACCTCGCGTTCAAGCTCGATCGCTTCCTCGGCATTGCCCAGGTCGGCTGGCGAGATCTTTGGCGGGCGCAGGTCTTCGAACGGCTTCAGGCCGCGGTCGGAGACCATGCCTTTGTGCAGCGGGTACTCAGCAGTGGTCTGGGTGATCACGCGCTGGCCTTCTTCGCTGGCCATCCAGTTGAGCAGCGCCTGGGATTCTTTCGGGTGCTTGCTGGCCTTGACCACGGCGGCGCCAGAGATGGTGACCAGGTTGCCAGCATCGCCATCGGCCAGGTAGTAGAGCTTGGTATCCAGCTTGCCGCGCTCACGCTGCAGCGCATACCAGTAGTAGTTGTTCACCAGTACCGCAGCGACTTCGCCTTTTTCCACGGCCTTGAGGGCGACCATGTTGTTGGTGTAGGTCTTGCCGAAGGCCTTGAGGCCGGTCAGCCATTCTTCGGTGGCTTCACGCCCGTGCATCTTCAGGATGGCCACGGCCTGCTCCTGGAAGGCACCGCTGGTCGGTACATAGCCGACGCGCCCTTCCCACTCCGGGTTGGCGAAGTCCATGACCGTGGTGGGCAGGTCTTTTTCGTCGACCTTCTTCGGGTTGAAGACCACGATACGGGTACGGGCGGTGATGCCCATCCAGGTGCCGTTGGCGCCCACGTACTCCTTGGGCACCATGTTCGCGGTGGCGTCATCGATCTTCGCCAGCAGGCCCAGCTCACCCAGGTTGTTGAGCGGCGGGGACTCTTCGGTATAGATGATGTCGGCCGGGGAGCGGTCGCCTTCCTCGATGATCTGGCTGGCCAGCTGGTTGCTGCTGCCCTTGCGGATATTGATGTGGATGCCGGTCTTGGCCTCGTAGGCCTTGGCGATGGCTTCGCCGATTTCCTTGTGCTGGCCGTTGTACATGGTCAGCGTGACCGGTTCGTCTGCCAGGGCGGCCGGAGCGCCGATCACCAGGCTCAGGACTGCGGCAGCCAAGGTGCGCATCAGCGGTTGCGGGCGGATCGTCATGCGGGTACTTCCTCGCTTACGGCTACATATTCGGAAACAATGGTAAACGAAATCGTTTCTCAAGTGGCCGGGTGACGAGAAATTCATGGGCGATGCAGGAGCGGCCTTGTGTCGCGAAAGGGGGCGCGTAGCGGCCCCGGGTTCAGCGTTCACGCCAAAAACGCTGGCGTCGCTGTGCGACCCTTTCACGACGCGAGGCCGCTCCCACAGGCGTGATAGGGATGAATGCATAAATCGCAGGCAAGAAAAAACCCACTAGCAAGCTAGTGGGTTTTTGTATGGTGCCCAGGAGAAGACTCGAACTTCCACGACCGTTAAGTCACTGATACCTGAAACCAGCGCGTCTACCAATTCCGCCACCTGGGCAAAGCTTTACATCGTCTGGAGAAGGCGACTATCGTTCGCTTTCACACAGTAGTAACAGATCCTTGGTCATCTGTTACTTGAAAATACTTGGTGCCCAGGAGAAGACTCGAACTTCCACGACCTTGCGGTCACTGATACCTGAAACCAGCGCGTCTACCAATTCCGCCACCTGGGCACACATTCGAGATTAAAAGATGCTTTACAGCGCCGTTCATCTCTACTACAACTTCGGGCTTGTCCGTCGTTGTGGTGCGCACTATACGGACGGTCCGGGGGGCTGTAAACCCCCCGGGCAAAAAAAATTTCAAAAAATTCAACTTGTTGATTCCGAAGGCCTATTGCCCCTCTCTATACACAGCAGCGGGGGCTGTCCAAGGCTGACATTTCCGGTTTCAATACACACATGCCAGAATTCCTATCTATATATCCCAAGGTGAACCCCTTCTGATGGCCGATTGGCAATCCCTCGATCCCGAGGCCGCTCGCGAAGCGGAAAAATACGACAACCCCATTCCCAGCCGTGAGCTGATCCTGCAGCGCCTCGCCGACCGTGGTGAGCCGGCCGCGCGCGAGGAGCTGGCGGCAGAGTTCGGTCTTCACGAAGAAGACCAGATCGAAGCCCTGCGCCGCCGCCTGCGTGCCATGGAGCGTGACGGCCAGCTTATCTATACCCGGCGCGGCACTTATGCCCCGGTAGACAAGCTGGACCTGATCTGTGGCCGTGTTTCCGGTCACCGTGACGGCTTCGGCTTCCTAATCCCGGATGACGGCACCGAAGACTTGTTCCTCAGCCCGGCGCAGATGCGCCTGGTGTTCGACGGCGACCGCGGCCTGGCCCGTGTCTCGGGCGTCGACCGCCGTGGCCGCCGTGAGGGCGTGTTGGTCGAAGTCATCTCCCGCGCCCATGAAAGCGTGGTCGGCCGCTACTTCGAAGAAGGCGGCATTGGCTACGTGACGCCGGACAACCCGAAGATCCAGCAGGAAGTGCTGGTCACTGCCGGGCGTAACGGTGGCGCCAAGATCGGCCAATTCGTCGAAATCAAGATCACCCACTGGCCCACGCCGCGCTTCCAGCCGCAGGGCGATGTGGTCGAGGTGATTGGCAACTACATGGCGCCTGGCATGGAAATCGACGTTGCCCTGCGCAGCTACGACATTCCACACGTCTGGCCCAACGATGTGGTCAAGGAAGCGCGCAAGTTCCGCTCCGAAGTCGAAGAGAAGGACAAAGAGAAGCGCATCGACCTGCGCCACCTGCCGTTCGTCACCATCGACGGCGAGGACGCCCGCGATTTCGATGACGCCGTCTACTGCGAACCGCTGGGCAAATTGCGCATGTTCTCGGGTGGCTGGCGCCTGTACGTGGCAATTGCCGACGTATCCAGCTACGTACGCCTGGGCTCGGCCCTGGACAACGAAGCCCAGCAGCGCGGCAACTCGGTTTACTTCCCCGAGCGCGTGGTGCCGATGCTTCCCGAGGAGTTGTCCAATGGCCTGTGCTCGCTGAACCCGCACGTCGATCGCCTGGCCATGGTCTGCGAAATGACCATGAACAAAGCCGGCCAGATGGTCGACTATCAGTTCTACGAAGGCGTTATCCACTCCCACGCCCGTCTGACCTACAACAAGGTCAGCAGCATGCTCGAACATGCCCGCACCCGTGAGGGCAAGGCGCTGCGCGAGGAGTACAAGGAGGTCCTGCCGGACCTGAAGAACCTGTACAACCTGTACAAGGTGCTGGTGGATGCCCGCCATACGCGGGGCGCCATCGACTTCGAGACCCAGGAAACCCGCATCATCTTCGGTGAGGACCGCAAGATCGCGGAAATCCGCCCGACCGTGCGCAACGATGCCCACAAGCTGATCGAAGAGTGCATGCTGGCGGCCAACGTCGCCACTGCGGCGTTCCTGCAGAAGCACGAAGTGCCGTCGTTGTACCGCGTGCACGATGGTCCGCCGCCAGAGCGTCTGGAAAAACTGCGCGCCTTCCTCGGCGAGCTGGGCCTGTCGCTGCACAAAGGCAAGGATCCTTCGCCGAAAGATTACCAGGCGCTGCTGGCGAGCATCTCCGGCCGCCCGGACTTCCACCTGATCCAGACCGTGATGCTGCGTTCGTTGAGCCAGGCGGTGTACAGCACCGACAACAATGGCCACTTCGGTCTGAACTACGAAGCGTACACTCACTTCACCTCGCCGATCCGTCGTTACCCGGACTTGCTGGTGCACCGCGCCATCCGCAGTGTCATCCGCTCCAAGGTCGATACCCCGCACGTCAAGCGTGCTGGCGCCATGAGCATTCCAAAGGCGCGTATCTACCCGTACGACGTGAATGCCCTTGAGCTGCTCGGCGAGCAGTGTTCGATGACCGAGCGCCGTGCCGATGAAGCCACGCGTGATGTGGTCAACTGGCTCAAGTGCGAGTTCATGAAGGACCGCGTCGGCGAGACCTTCCCGGGTGTGATCACCGCAGTCACCGGTTTCGGCCTGTTCGTCGAGCTGACCGACATTTACGTCGAAGGCCTGGTGCACGTCAGTGCGCTGCCGGGTGACTACTACCACTTCGACCCGGTGCACCATCGCCTGTCGGGTGAGCGTACCGGGCGCAGCTTCCGCCTGGGCGACACCATCGAAGTGAAGGTCATGCGCGTCGACCTCGACGAACGCAAGATCGACTTCGAAGTCGCCGAAGCGACCCTCAGCGGCCCGATTGGTCGCAAGCAGCGTGGCGCAAGCGCAGCCCCGGCTCCAGCCGCTGGCAAGGCCGAGCCGCAGCCTGCCATGGAAGCGAAAGCCACGCCTAAGCCGCGCAGCCGCAAGGGCGAGGCTTCCGAGGCGTACTTCCCCAAAGATGCCGTGCAACGCAACGCTGAAGTGCGCAAAAGCCGTGAGATGAAAAAGGCGTTGATGACTGACGCCCGCAGCAGCGCAGGCAGCAAGGCAGAGAAGGGTGGCAAGCCTTCGGGCAAGCCGACCAAGCATCGTAAAGGCCCGCCGAAGTCCGGTGCGCCACGCAAGAGCAAGAGCAAGTCATGAGTCAGCTGGAAAAGATCTACGGCGTGCACGCCGTGCAGGCATTGCTGCAGCACCATCCGAAGCGGGTCAAGCAGATCTGGCTGTCGGAAGGGCGCAGTGAGCCGCGCATCCAGGCGCTGCTGGAACTGGCCGCAGAAAACCGCGTGCCGGTTGGCCAGGCCGAGCGCCGGGAGCTGGATGCCTGGGTAGAGGGCGTGCACCAAGGCGTGGTTGCCGAGGTCAGCCCGAGCCAGGTGTGGGGCGAGTTGATGCTTGAAGAATTGCTCGAGCGCAGCGAAACGCCGCCGCTGATTCTGGTGCTGGATGGCGTCACCGACCCGCACAACCTTGGCGCCTGCTTGCGTACTGCCGATGCGGCCGGCGCCACAGCGGTGATCGTGCCCAAGGACAAGTCGGCCACCCTGACGCCGGTGGTGCGCAAGGTGGCCTGCGGTGCGGCTGAGGTGATTCCGCTGGTGGCCGTGACCAACCTGGCACGTACGCTGGAGAAGCTGCAGCAGCGTGGCCTGTGGGTGGTGGGTACCGCTGGCGAGGCCGAGCAGGAGATTTACCAGCAGGACCTGACCGGCCCACTGGTGATGATCATGGGCGCAGAAGGCAAGGGCATGCGCCGGCTGACCCGCGAGCATTGCGATTTCCTGGTGAAGTTGCCGATGAGCGGTAGCGTGAGCAGCCTGAACGTGTCGGTCGCGACGGGCGTCTGCCTGTTCGAGGCCGTGCGCCAGCGTCAGGCCAAGCGCTGATTTTCAGCCTGTAGCGGCGTCTTCGCGGGCAAGCCCGCCCCCACAGGGACCGCACAATGCTAGAGCCCTGTGCAGTACCAGTGGGAGTGGGCTTGCCCGCGAAAGCGCCGGTAGCCTGTGAATATGTTTCAGGCTGTTCAAATAATCACCAATCACCTTGCTTGTGCGTCCCGCCTTCTCTACAATTGCGCCCCTTGCCGAGCTGGCAGGCGCGCATGTGCCTCCCCTCCGTGCAAGACATACAGTGTCATTCACTCCTTGTCTGACCAGATTCCCTGGCAGACTACTAACCCGTAAGGAGCATTCATGCGTCATTACGAAATCATCTTCCTGGTTCACCCGGACCAGAGCGAGCAAGTCGGCGGCATGGTTGAGCGTTACACCAAGCTGATCGAAGAAGATGGCGGCAAGATCCACCGCCTGGAAGATTGGGGCCGTCGTCAACTGGCCTACGCAATCAACAATGTTCACAAGGCTCACTACGTGATGCTGAACGTTGAGTGCACCGGCAAGGCCCTGGCCGAGCTGGAAGACAACTTCCGCTACAACGATGCCGTTATCCGTAACCTCGTCATCCGTCGCGACGAAGCCGTAACCGGCCAGTCCGAGATGCTGAAGGCTGAAGAAAACCGCAGCGAGCGCCGTGAGCGTCGTGAGCGTCCTGAGCATGCTGAATCCGCCGATGGCGACGACAGCAATGACAGCGACTCCAGCGATAACGCTGACGAGTAATCCACGGACCTTTAGAGGAGCCTATTAAATGGCACGTTTCTTCCGTCGTCGTAAATTCTGCCGCTTCACTGCTGAAGACGTGAAAGAGATCGACTTCAAAGATCTCAACACCCTGAAAGCTTACGTATCCGAAACCGGCAAGATCGTTCCAAGCCGTATCACCGGTACCAAAGCTCGTTATCAGCGTCAGCTGGCTACCGCTATCAAGCGCGCCCGCTTCCTGGCCCTGCTGCCCTACACCGACAGCCACGGCCGCTGAGACCGGGTCGTCGACAAGCAGTAAGGGATTAGCATGCGAGCGTTAGCAAGTTTCATCATGCGCGGTCGTGTGCAGGCCACCCTGGTGGTGGTCATCAGCGCGGTACTGCCGCTGCTGTTCTGGTTGAGTGCCGCTGCCGGCAGCCTTGTGCTGCTGCGGCGTGGGTTCAAGGATGCTTCAACGGTCATCGCCGGCGGCCTGCTGGCCGGGCTGGCCGTGTGGTTCATGGGCGATCCGATCACCTTCCTGGTGATTGCCGGTGCCCTGGGCCTGGCTGCGCTTTTGCGCGCCGAGCATCCCTGGAGCCGTGTGCTGGTCGCCAGTGCCGTGTTCGCCGTGGTTTTCAGCCTCGTGCTCGACATGGCGCTGGCGCAGACCTTCGATGTGCTGGCCAAGGCGTTTGCCGAAGCCATGCCGAAAATCGAAGGGCAGCCGGTGCTCTCCGGTGAGCTGATCCGCCCTGTGCTGGTCGCTTCCACAGCAGTGACGGTGCAATTGTTCAGCGTGTTGGCCCTGGTGCTGGCGCGTTATTGGCAGGCAGCGTTGTACAACCCTGGAGGCTTCGGCCGCGAGTTTCGCGAGCTGAAGTTGCCAAAACAGACCATGGCGGTCTTGGTGGCAGTGATGGTGGTGGCTCCGTTTATCGGGTCGCAGTTCATCATCCTGGCATCGGCGTCGAGCCTGGTTCTGGTGCTGGCCGGCATCGCCTTGATGCACGGGCTGGTGGCACAGGGGCGACTGGCCGGGTTCTGGCTGGTGGGCATGTACGTGACGTTGCCGCTGATCATGCAGCTGATCTACCCGTTGCTGATGGTCCTGGCCATTGTCGACAGCCTGATTGATTTTCGCGGTCGCAAGTCCCCTCCGGGGAAAGACTCCGCGAACGGTGAAGGTTAAAAGTTAAGAGGTTTTACCAAATGGAACTGATCCTGCTGGAAAAAGTCGCTAACCTGGGCAACCTGGGCGACAAAGTTAAAGTTAAGGCTGGTTACGGCCGTAACTTCCTGCTGCCATTCGGCAAGGCCACCGTTGCCAACGCCGCCAACCTGGCTGCGTTCGAAGAGCGTCGCGCCGAGCTGGAAAAAGCAGCTGCTGACCGTAAAGCTTCGGCTGAAAGCCGTGCTGCCCAACTGGCCGAGCTGGAAGTGACCATCACTGCCACCGCTGGCGACGAAGGCAAGCTGTTCGGTTCGATCGGCACCCACGACATCGCTGACGCCCTCACCGCCTCCGGCGTTGAAGTGGCCAAAGCTGAAGTTCGTCTGCCGAACGGCACCATCCGTCAAGTTGGCGAATACGACGTAGCCGTGCACCTGCACAGCGACGTTGAAGCCACCGTACGTGTGGTCGTCGTAGCTGCCTAAGCTGCGCTGACCGGTGGTCCCTCGCGGGATAGCCGGTTAACATCGGGCACGGTCCTGTTCATTCAGGCCGTGCCCTTTGTCTTTTTCATCCTCCAGAATTCTTTCGTGGCCATGAACGAGATCACCAACTCCGAACAGCTCGACCTGCAAACCGCAGCCCTGAAGGTGCCGCCGCATTCCATCGAGGCCGAACAGGCCGTGCTCGGTGGCCTGATGCTGGACAACAACGCCTGGGAGCGGGTGCTCGACCAGGTGTCGGATGGCGATTTCTACCGGCATGACCACCGCCTGATCTTCCGTGCCGTGCACAAGTTGGCCGACGCCAACCAGCCATTCGACGTGGTGACCCTGCACGAGCAGCTGGACAAGGAAGGCCTGTCATCTCAGGTTGGCGGCCTGGCATACCTGGCCGAACTGGCCAAGAACACCCCGTCGGTGGCCAACATCAAGGCCTACGCCGCGATCATTCGCGAGCGGGCGACGTTGCGCCAACTGATCAGCATCAGTACCGACATCGCCGACAACGCCTTCAACCCGCAGGGGCGCAATGCCGAGGAAATCCTCGACGATGCCGAACGGCAGATCTTCCAGATCGCCGAAGCGCGGCCGAAAACGGGTGGCCCGGTGGGTGTCAACGAACTCTTGACCATGGCCATCGACCGCATCGATACGCTGTTCAACTCCGACAGCGACATCACCGGCGTGTCCACCGGCTTCACCGACCTGGATGAGAAGACCAGCGGCTTGCAGCCGGCCGACCTGATCATCGTCGCCGGCCGTCCGTCGATGGGTAAGACCACCTTCGCCATGAACCTGGTGGAAAACGCCGTACTGCGTACCGACAAGGCAGTGCTGGTGTTCTCCCTCGAGATGCCAGGTGAATCGCTGATCATGCGTATGCTCTCGTCGCTGGGCCGCATAGACCAGACCAAGGTGCGTTCCGGTCAGCTCGATGATGATGACTGGCCGCGCCTGACCTCGGCGGTGAACCTGCTTAACGATCGCAAGCTGTTCATCGACGATACCGCCGGCATCAGCCCCTCGGAAATGCGTGCGCGTACCCGCCGCCTGGCCCGTGAGCACGGCGACATCGCCATGATCATGGTCGACTACCTGCAGCTTATGCAGATCCCGGGTTCGGCCGGTGACAACCGGACCAACGAGATTTCCGAGATCTCCCGTTCCCTCAAGGCCCTGGCCAAGGAGTTCAACTGCCCAGTGATCGCGCTGTCGCAGCTGAACCGCTCCCTGGAACAGCGCCCGAACAAACGCCCGGTGAACTCCGACTTGCGTGAGTCCGGTGCAATCGAGCAGGACGCCGACGTCATCATGTTTGTGTACCGCGACGAGGTGTATCACCCCGAGACCGAGCACAAGGGCGTGGCGGAAATCATCATCGGCAAGCAGCGTAACGGCCCCATCGGCTTCGTGCGCCTGGCGTTCATCGGCAAGTACACCCGCTTTGAGAACCTTGCGCCGGGGATGTACAACTTCGACGACGACGAATGACCCCGGCCGCCATTACAGCCGTTTTCACCGTTCCGAGACGGATTAACAAGATCGACCTGTTTACCAATGCCTCCCACCGGGGCCTGTTTTCCGGAGTTTATGGGGGTTTCTGATCCTTCCCTGCCGGGTTTTGACGGAAATGTTGTCGTCGAGGATGCTGGCTCTGATCATGTGTGCGATGAAGTCATTGCCGATGATCTGTTCTGAGAGCGTGATGGCTCCTTCATATCCTGAAGATTGAGCTTTGGTCAGGCTGGCCATTTCACCTGCGAAGGAGTTTCCGCGCTCGAAATTTGGTACGCTCGATTGGCACGCAAGAATGTGCGTTTGCCTGTTGCGCATATCTATGCCGCCACCTACCAGGCTGTTGTAGAGATCAGAGGCTGTATAAGCCCTATAGGCGTCGCCCTGTCCGTTCTGAATGAACCGCTCCTCGCCCCGGATGAACCCCGGTTTGCCGTGAGCATTGATATACAGCGTGGGTAGTTTTCCGTCTGCACGTTGTGGGCCTTCGAACGCCAAGATTCCGTCTGATTTCCAGACGATGGGGCCACTATAGGTTTTTTTTCGCTGAAGCCTCTCTAGGCTTCTCTCAAGTGATCCGAACACCTTGTCAAGCATGGTGACGAAGGAGTGCCCTGTTGGATCATGGCCATTGACCGGATCATTGCTGCCCAGCGTATAGGTGTGAAAGCCGCCTTCGGAAAAGGGGCTCATGCTGTCCGGGCTATTGAAGCGCATGATGACCGGGTTGTAAGCCCGGTATCCGTTACCCAAGAGGTATTGGCCGCTGCTTTCATCTCTAAGCTCACCTTTGAAACCTGTACTTGTTCGTGACTGCGTCGAGTGGCCGTAAGGCGTGAAGGCCAGATGGTCGGGCTGTCCCTGGTCCAGGATGAGCAATGGTGAATTGAAGAAATCAGTCGCGATGATCATGAGATATCCCTGTGACTGCGTGCAGAGCGGGAGATGCCCTGTTCTGCGCCGATTCTATGTACAACTCTCCTTTATGGTTACTGGCAAAAATGGTAGGTGTGGCGATTGCCGCGCTTGTCTGGTTGGTTGACAAAGCCGATGATCAAGGTCGGATTTGGTCAAAATTTGTGCTATATTCCGCGCCCGCGATTTCCCTGCACACCAGAACCGGTCACTGACATGCAAGCAGCCAAACCACTCTACGACTATCCCAAGTACTGGGCCGAATGCTTCGGGCCAGCACCATTCCTGCCGATGAGCAGGGAGGAGATGGATCAGCTCGGCTGGGATTCCTGCGACATCATCATCGTGACCGGTGATGCCTACGTCGACCACGCGTCGTTCGGCATGGCCATCATCGGCCGCCTGCTGGAAGCCCAGGGCTTCCGCGTGGGCATCATTGCCCAGCCGAACTGGCAGTCCAAAGACGACTTCATGAAACTGGGCGAGCCGAACCTGTTCTTCGGCGTCGCGGCCGGCAACATGGACTCGATGATCAACCGCTACACCGCGGACAAGAAGATCCGTTCCGACGACGCTTACACCCCGGGTGGCCTGGCGGGCAAGCGCCCGGACCGCGCCAGCCTGGTGTACAGCCAGCGCTGCAAGGAAGCCTACAAGCACGTACCTATCGTGCTTGGCGGCATCGAGGCTTCGCTGCGTCGTATCGCCCACTATGACTACTGGCAGGACAAGGTCCGTCATTCGATCCTGATCGATGCCAGCGCCGATATCCTGCTGTACGGCAACGCCGAACGGGCCATCGTCGAAGTGGCCCAGCGCCTGTCGCAGGGAGAAAGCATCGAGCAGATCACCGACGTGCGCGGTACCGCGTTCGTGCGCCGTGACACGCCGCAGGGCTGGTACGAGATCGACTCTACCCGCATCGACCGCCCGGGCCGCGTCGACAAGATCATCAACCCGTACGTGAACACTCAGGACACCCAGGCTTGCGCCATCGAGCAGGCCAAGGGCGACCAGGAAGACCCGAACGAAGCCAAGGTGGTGCAGATCCTCGACAGCCCGAGCGTGACCCGGGAAAAGTCGGTGATCCGCCTGCCATCGTTCGAAAAGGTGCGTAACGACCCGGTGCTCTATGCCCACGCCAACCGCGTGCTGCACCTGGAGACCAACCCGGGCAACGCCCGCGCCCTGGTGCAGAAGCACGGCGAAGTGGATGTGTGGTTCAACCCGCCACCCATTCCCATGACCACCGAAGAAATGGACTACGTGTTCGGCATGCCCTACGCCCGTGTGCCGCACCCGGCCTATGGCAAGGAGCGCATTCCGGCCTACGAGATGATCCGCTTCTCGGTCAATATCATGCGCGGCTGCTTCGGTGGCTGCACCTTCTGCTCGATCACCGAGCACGAAGGCCGCATCATCCAGAACCGCTCCCACGAGTCGATCCTGAATGAGATCGAGGAGATGCGTGACAAGGTGCCGGGCTTCACCGGCGTGGTCTCCGACCTTGGCGGCCCGACCGCCAACATGTACCGCATCGCCTGCAAAAGCCACGACATCGAGAAGCACTGCCGCAAGCCGTCGTGCGTGTTCCCGGGTATCTGCGAGAACCTTAACACCGACCACAGCTCGTTGATCGAGCTGTACCGCAAGGCACGCGCCTTGCCGGGGGTTAAGAAGATCCTGATCGCTTCGGGCCTGCGCTACGACCTGGCGGTGGAATCGCCGGAGTACGTCAAGGAGCTGGTCACCCATCACGTTGGCGGCTACCTGAAGATTGCCCCGGAGCACACCGAGCGTGGCCCGTTGGACAAGATGATGAAGCCGGGCATCGGCACCTACGACCGCTTCAAGCGCATGTTCGAAAAGTTCTCGAAAGAGGCGGGCAAAGAGCAGTACCTGATCCCGTACTTCATCGCTGCGCACCCGGGCACCACCGATGAAGACATGATGAACCTGGCCCTTTGGCTCAAGGGCAACGGCTTCCGTGCCGACCAGGTGCAGGCGTTCTACCCGTCGCCGATGGCCTCGGCCACGGCCATGTACCACTCGGGCAAGAACCCGCTGCGTAAGGTCACGTACAAGAGCGAAGGGGTGGAGATCGTCAAGAGCGAAGAGCAGCGCCGCCTGCACAAGGCGTTCCTGCGCTATCACGATCCGAAAGGCTGGCCGATGCTGCGTGAAGCCCTGCAGCGCATGGGCCGTGCCGACCTGATCGGGCCAGGCAAGCACCAGTTGATCCCGCTGCACCAGCCGCAGACCGACAGCTATCAGAGCGCGCGCCGCAAGAACTCGACCCCGGCTGGCAGCCACAAGGTGGGCAAGGACCAGAAGATCCTGACCCAGCACACCGGCCTGCCGCCGCGTGGCAGTGATGGCAGCAAGCCGTGGGACAAGCGCGAGAAGGCCAAGGCCGAGGCGTTTGCCCGCAACCAGCAGGCGGCCAAGGAGCGCAAGGAAGCGGCCAAGGGGGCGGGCGGCAAGGGCAAGAAGCCGCGCCAGCCCGTAATCCCGCGCTGATTGATCCAATTTGGGACCGCAAAGCGGTCCCAAGATTTCAGCCTTCAATCAGGCTGCTTGTCGACCCACTTCGGCACCACCGGGGACTCGAAGCGCTCCATCCCGTCCAGCAGTTCATCCGCCTGCTGCGCCAGCAGCAACATGGCCCGATGCTGCGGCCGCACGAAGCCTTCTTCGACGATATGGTCGAGGAACCCGCCGAGCTTCTCGTAAAACCCATTCACATCGAGCAGCCCCAGCGGCTTGGCGTGATAGCCCAGTTGCCCCCAGGTCCATACCTCGAACAGCTCCTCCAGCGTACCTAGCCCGCCCGGCAGGGCGATGAATGCGTCGCTCAGTTCAGCCATGCGCGCCTTACGCGCATGCATGCCGTCTACCACTTCCAAACGGCTCAGGCCTTTGTGGCCGATTTCAGCATTCATCAGGCTTTCGGGAATGATCCCGATCACTTCGCCGCCGGCAGCCATGGCCGCATCGGCGACAGTGCCCATCAGGCCGACTGCGCCACCGCCGTAGACCAGGGTCAGGCCGCGGTGGGCAATGGCTTGGCCAAGCGCAACGGCCGCTTCACGGTAGGCGGGGTTGGCGCCGATGCTGGCACCACAGAACACACAAACGGAACGTACAGACATCGTGCTTCTCCAGTCATATCGCTGACAGGGTAAAGCGAATTGTCTATCGTCTCCAATGCCGGTTTCATTCCGGGCGGGAGAACTCGCAGCTGGCGCCCGTGGCCCCTTGGGCGTAGGCGGCGAGCAGGCTATTCATGAAACTTGAAAGGGACATTGCGATAGCTCCTAAATGAGAGGTTGTCCCATCGTCTATTAAAAGGGCATGATGTGCCCTTAGATTGGTTGTATACAATCCATTGAACAATTCTACTGACTGGCCACTTGACACCCCCTTGACCCATATCAGCTGGGGGCTGAACGGTTTCAGGCAGTCTCGCAATTGATAAAACCCTGCCAAGGAGATTCATGATGTTTGCGAAAGCTGTAGCGGTATCCCTGCTGACCCTCGCCAGCGCCTCCGTCTTCGCCGCCGAGTGCTCGGTGACTGTCGAGTCGACCGACCAGATGTCCTTCACCAGCAAGGAATTCACCGTCGACAAGAGCTGCAAGGAGTTCACCGTCAAACTGACCCATTCCGGCAGCCTGCCGAAGAACGTCATGGGCCATAACCTGGTGATCAGCAAAACTGCGGACATGCAGGGCATTGCGACCGAAGGCATGAGCAAAGGCCTGGAAAACGACTACATCAACGCCGCCAATGCCGGGATCATTGCCCACACCAAGATGATCGGCGCGCCTGAGAAGGAAACCGAAGTGAAATTCGACACTTCCAAGCTGGAAGCTGGTGGTGATTACAGCTTCTTCTGCACCTTCCCAGGCCACATCTCGATGATGAAGGGCAAGGTCATCGTCAAGTAATGACAGCTGTATAGGCTTCTCGGGCCTATTCGCGGGCAAGCCCGCTTCCACAGGATAAACACTGCGCTTGAGAGTCGTGTTTATCCTGTGGAAGCGGGCTTGCCCGCGAAGCTTTTATGGGGCGAACGGCAGTTCGCGCTTGTGCTGGGTCTTGCGGTAGGTGGCGACGATGATGTCGAACGCTTCCTGATCCACCGGCAGCCCATGCAGGAAGGCATCGATCTGCTGGTAGGTCACGCCATGGGAGGCCTCGTCCGGCTTGCCCGGCGCCAGGTCTTCAAGGTCTGCAGTCGGCACCTTCTCTACCAGCGATTCTGGCGCACCAAAGCTGCGCGCAATCGCCCGCACCTGGTTTTTCACCAGCCCGCTCAGCGGCGCCAGGTCGCAGGCACCATCGCCAAACTTGGTAAAGAAGCCCATCACCGCCTCGGCAGCGTGGTCGGTCCCGATCACCAGGCCCGCACGGGCACCGGCGATGGTGTACTGAGCAACCATGCGCGTGCGCGCCTTGACGTTGCCGACGACGAAGTCCACCAGAGTCGGCGAGCCATTCTTCAGCTCCACCACTTCAGCCGCCAATGCCCGCACTGCCGGGGCGATATCCACCGTGTGCACTTCATCGGCCTTGATCACTTCCAGGCAGGCCTGCGCGTCGTGCTCGTCATGCTGCACCTGGTAGGGCAGGCGCACGGCGATGAAGGTATAGGCCTTGTCGCCAGTTTCGGCGCGCAGTTCGCTGACGGCGCGCTGGGCGAGCAGGGCGGCGGTCAGCGAGTCGACGCCGCCGCTGATGCCCAGCACCAGGGTCTTGAGCCGGGCATTGGCCAGGCAGTCCTTGATGAACGCCACGCGCCGGGCGACTTCGGCCTGGAGCGCAGCGGCGTCGGCGAACGGCGGCTGTACCTTCAGCGCCTGGGCAATCTCTTGCTGAACCGCTTGCATGGGTTACTCCTTGCTGGGGACTTTGAATACGTGACGCATGTAGGCAACGAAGTTCTCGTCGCGGCATTGGGTCTTAGCGGCTTCATCCGAGATCTTTGCCACCGGTGAGCCGTTGCAGTCGGTCATTTTAAGCACGATGTTCATCGGCGCCACACCCGGGATGTCGCAGGTGAGGTTGGTGCCGATGCCGAAACTGACGTTGATGCGCCCGCGCAGGGCACGGAAGATTTCCAGCGAACGGGTCAGGTTCAGGCCATCTGAGAACACCAAGGTCTTGGTCATCGGGTCGATACCGAGCTTCTGGTAGTGGGCAATGGCCTTTTCCGCCCAGGCCACCGGCTCGCCAGAGTCATGGCGCAGGCCGTCGAACAGCTTGGCGAAGTACAAGTCGAAATCGTTGAGGAAGGCATCCATGGTGATGCAGTCAGTCAGGGCGATGCCGAGCAGGCCGCGGTACTCGCGGACCCAGCAGTCCAATGCGGCGATCTGGCTGTCGATCAGGCGCGGGCCGAGTTGTTGATGGGCCATGATCCATTCGTGGGCCATGGTGCCCAGCGGCTTGATATCCAGCTTCCATGCCAGGTCGACGTTGCTGGTGCCGACGAAGCGGCCCGGGAAGTCGTCGCGCAGTACCCGCACCACTTCTTCCTGCACGCGGCTGGAAAAGCGCCGGCGGGTGCCGAAATCGGCCACCTGCAGGTCGGCCAGTTCGTCATCGCTGGCGTGGGCGCGCAGCCAGTCGAACTTGCGATACAGCTGGTCGCGGGCCTCGGCCAGGCGCATGCGTGGGTGCAGGTGGCGGTTGCGCACTTCGCTGATGATCGCCAGCAGCGGCACTTCGAAGAGGATCACGTGCAGCCATGGCCCTTTCAGGCGCAGGAACAGCTGGTCGTTCTCGATGCCGATGCGCACATAGCGCAGGTTGAAGCGGAACAGGCGCAGAAAGCGAAGGAAGTCGGGCTTGAGGAAGCTGATGCGTTCGAGGAAGGCCGGTTGGCCATCATCCAGGGTCAGGTCGCCAAGCAGGTCGAGCTGGTGGCGGATTTCGCCAAGAAAGGGGCGCAGGTCCTCGCCGTTGCGGCAGCGAAATTCCCATTCGACGTCGGCGTCTGGGTAGTTGTGTAGCACGCCCTGCATCATGGTGAGCTTGTAGAAGTCGGTGTCGAGCAGGTTGTGCACGATGCGCTCGGCGAATGCGCTCTCGCTCATCAAAGGGGCTCCGGAAACGGCGAATGGTGAACATTGTGCCAGTCTTTTTGCCGTTGTTGTGTCTGGGCCGGCCTCTTCACGGCCGAGCCTGCAGCCTCAGAAGCCGCGTAATGGCCAAATCAGGTGTTTTTCCGTGCACCAGCTAGCCTTGAAACAGTGCCGCCTGTAGCAGTCGCGCACCAGCGGTGTGCACTTCGGTGACGTCCACTGTTACAGGGAGGTTGCACGTAAACACTTGCCAGGGTTGCAATGATGGCACTCGACGGTTGCTCCTTGTCTGTACGTGTGGTGGCGCCTGCCGCGTGGCAGACGGTTGCACGCTCAATAAAGAAAAGGCCGTCGGTCGCCTGGTGGCGACCTTCACAGTGTGTTTTCCCGGAAGACAAAACCGATGGCACGGCCCTTGCTCTGAGCACAGGGCTGAGAAGTTGTAGTGCCAACCAAAAAAAACTCTAGGAGCACCACCTCATGTCGCAGACGTTTTACAAGAAAGGTTTCCTGGCTCTGGCCGTAGCTACGGCACTGGGTGTTTCTTCGTATGTTCAGGCCGACGTCAAGATCGGCGTCGCGGGCCCCATGACCGGGGCTAACGCAGCGTTTGGCGAGCAGTACATGAAAGGTGCGCAGGCAGCGGCCGACAAGATCAACGCCGCCGGCGGCGTGAATGGCGAGAAGATCGTCCTGGTGAAAGGCGACGATGCCTGCGAGCCGAAGCAGGCCGTGGCCGTGGCCAACCGCCTGGTCGACCAGGACAAGGTGATCGGCGTGGTCGGCCACTTCTGCTCCTCCAACACCATTCCGGCCTCCGAGGTGTATGACGAGGCTGGCGTGATCGCCATTACCCCAGGCTCCACCAACCCGCAGGTTACCGAGCGTGGCCTGAACGCCATGTTCCGCATGTGCGGCCGCGACGACCAGCAAGGTATCGTCGCCGGCAACTACATTGTCGACGTGCTCAAGGGCAAGAAGGTCGCGGTGCTGCACGACAAGGACACCTACGGCCAAGGCCTGGCCGATGCCACCAAGGCACAGCTGGAGAAGCGTGGCGTCAAGCCGGTGCTGTACGAAGGCCTGACCCGTGGCGAGAAAGACTTCAGCGCCGTGGTCACCAAGATCCGTGCCGCTGGCGCTGACGTGGTCTACTTCGGGGGCCTGCACCCGGAAGCCGGCCCGCTGGTGCGCCAGCTGCGCGAGCAGGGCCTGAAGGACGTCAAGTTCATGTCCGATGACGGCATCGTCACCGACGAACTGGTATCCACCGCCGGCGGCGCGCAGTACGTCGATGGCGTGTACATGACCTTCGGCGCCGACCCGCGCCTGCTGCCAGACAGCAAGGCCGTGGTGGAAGAGTTCCGCAAGGCCGGTACCGAGCCGGAAGGCTACACCCTGTATGCCTATGCCTCGGTCCAGGCCCTGGCCGCCGGTTTCAACGGCGCCAAGTCGAACAAGGGCGAAGATGCTGCCAAGTGGCTCAAGGCCAACCCGGTGCAGACCGTCATGGGTGAGAAGAAGTGGGACAGCAAGGGTGACCTGACCGTCTCTGACTATGTGGTCTACCAGTGGGATGCCCAAGGCAAGTACCACCAGCTGGAAAAACAAAAATAATAACGGCACCTGGCCCGGACGCCCGTCCGGGCCATTGCCCCTGCGGTACCTGTCCTTATTCGGAGACGTGCACGGTTCTGCGCTGCTAGGGCCGCTTCATGCGTGGCTTGTCGTGGTCAGCGCTCGTGCAGTCTCGCCCAGGTGAGATTGCGTTATGGATGGTATTTTCCTGCAGCAACTGGTCAACGGCCTGACCCTCGGGTCGGTCTATGGCCTGATCGCCATCGGCTACACAATGGTCTATGGCATCATCGGCATGATCAACTTCGCGCACGGCGAGGTGTACATGATCTCCGCATACCTCGCGGCGATCAGCCTGGCATTGCTGGCTTACTTCGGTATCGAGTCGTTCCCCCTGCTGATGCTGGGCACGCTGTTGTTCACCATCGTCGTCACGGGTGTGTATGGCTTCACCATCGAGCGCATCGCCTATAAACCCCTGCGTAACTCTACCCGCCTGGCACCGCTGATCAGCGCCATCGGCATCTCGCTGATCTTGCAGAACTACGCACAGATCAGCCAGGGCGCCCGCCAGCAAGGCGTGCCAACCCTGCTCGAAGGCGCCATGCGCATCGAAGTCGGCACCGGCTTCGTGCAACTGACCTACACCAAGATCTTCATCCTGATCGCGGCATTCGTCGGCATGGGCCTGCTCACCTATGTGATCAAGTACACCAAGCTCGGCCGCATGTGCCGCGCCACCCAGCAAGACCGCAAGATGGCTTCGATCCTCGGCATCAACACCGACCGGGTGATCTCCTACGTGTTTGTCATCGGTGCGGTGATGGCCGCGCTGGCCGGCGTGCTGATCACCCTGAACTACGGCACCTTCGACTTCTACGCAGGCTTCATCATCGGTATCAAGGCGTTCACCGCCGCGGTACTGGGCGGCATCGGCTCGCTGCCAGGCGCCATGCTCGGCGGGATCATCCTGGGTATTTCCGAGTCGCTGTTCTCTGGCCTGATCAACTCCGACTACAAGGACGTGTTCAGCTTCTCGCTGCTGGTGATGATCCTTATCTTCCGCCCACAAGGCCTGCTGGGTCGCCCGCTCGTGGCTAAGGTGTGAACATGTCGATTGCCAAAATTGCCTCTGCCTCTGAAACCAAAGGTTTCGATATCAAGCGCAGCCTGCTCGAGACCCTCGTCGCTGGCCTGCTGGCGCTCATTGTGTTTGGCCCGATCGTCGGCGTGGTGCTCGACGGCTACACCTTCAACGCCGAGCCGCGCCGGGTGGCCTGGCTGGTCGGCGGGGTGATGCTCGGGCGCTTCCTGCTCAGCCTGTACGTGCAGACCGGCCCCGGGCGGCGCATGCTCGAAGGCTTCGACAGCGGCGGGTCGGGGGTACACGTCAATGCCCCTAACTACAAGTCGCGGCTGCGCTACATCATCCCGGCGCTGATCGTGATCGCGATCGTGTTCCCGGTGTTCGCCAACAAGTACCTGCTGACCGTGGTCATCCTCGGCCTGATCTACGTGCTGCTGGGCTTGGGCCTGAACATCGTGGTCGGCCTGGCCGGCCTGCTCGACCTGGGTTACGTGGCGTTCTATGCCATCGGCGCCTATGGCTTGGCGCTGGGCTACCAGTACCTCGGCCTGGGCTTCTGGACCGTGCTGCCCCTGGCGGCCATTGCCGCGGCGCTGGCGGGGTGCATACTCGGCTTCCCGGTGTTGCGGATGCACGGTGACTACCTGGCGATCGTGACCCTGGGCTTCGGCGAAATCATCCGCCTGGTGCTGAACAACTGGCTTTCCTTCACCGGCGGCCCGAACGGCATGCCGGCGCCGTCGCCGACCTTCTTTGGCCTGGAGTTCGGCCGCAGGGCCAAGGACGGCGGGGTGCCGATCCACGAGTTCCTCGGCATCGACTACAACGCCAACCTCAAGTTCGTGTTCATCTACGCCGTGCTGTTCATGGTCGTGCTGGCGGTGCTGTACATCAAGCACCGGCTGACCCGCATGCCCGTGGGCCGGGCCTGGGAAGCACTGCGCGAAGACGAGATCGCCTGCCGCTCGATGGGCCTGAACCACGTGCTGGTCAAACTCTCGGCCTTCACCCTGGGTGCTTCCACCGCGGGCCTGGCAGGGGTGTTCTTCGCCACCTACCAGGGCTTCGTCAACCCGTCGTCGTTCACCTTCTTCGAGTCCGCACTCATCCTCGCCATCGTCGTGCTCGGCGGCATGGGCTCGACCGTCGGCGTCGTGATCGCGGCGTTCGTGCTGACCGTGGCGCCGGAGCTGCTGCGCAGCTTCTCGGAGTACCGCGTGCTGCTGTTCGGCGTGTTGATGGTGCTGATGATGATCTGGCGACCGCGTGGGCTGATCCGCATCAGCCGTACCGGTGTGACCCCGCGTAAAGGAGTGGCGCCATGAGCGACGAAATCATTCTCTCGGTCGACAACCTGATGATGCAGTTCGGCGGCATCAAGGCGCTCAGCGACGTCAGCCTGAAGGTCAAGCGCAACCAGATCTTCGCCCTGATCGGTCCCAACGGTGCCGGCAAGACCACCGTGTTCAACTGCCTGACTGGCTTCTACAAGGCCAGCGGCGGGCGCATCGAGCTGAACGTGCGCGGCAGCCACACCAACGTTATCCAGCTGCTCGGCGAGCGCTTCCAGGCGACGGATTTCGTATCGCCGGCGCGCTTTGCCAACCGGCTGTACTACAAGATGTTCGGCGGCACCCACCTGGTCAACCGCGCAGGCCTGGCGCGAACCTTCCAGAACATTCGCCTGTTCAAGGAAATGTCGGTGGTCGAAAACCTGCTGGTGGCCCAGCACATGTGGGTCAACCGCAACCTGCTGGCCGGGGTGCTCAACACCAAGGCCTACCGCAAGGCCGAGAGCGATGCCCTGGACCACGCGTTCTACTGGCTTGAGGTAGTCGACCTGGTCGACTGCGCCAACCGCCTGGCCGGTGAGCTGTCGTACGGTCAGCAGCGCCGCCTGGAAATCGCCCGGGCCATGTGCACACGGCCGAAGATCATCTGCCTGGACGAACCGGCTGCCGGCCTCAATCCGCAGGAAACCGAAGCGCTGAGCGGCATGATCCGCGTGCTGCGCGACGAGCACGACATCACCGTGGTGCTGATCGAACACGACATGGGCATGGTCATGAGCATTTCCGACCACATTGTCGTGCTCGACCACGGCAACGTGATTGCCGAAGGCGCGCCGCAGGAAATCCGCCACAACCCGACGGTGATCGCCGCCTACCTGGGTGCCGACGAAGAGGAACTGGTATGAGTGCACCCATTCTCGAACTGAAGGACCTGGACGTGTTCTACGGGCCGATCCAGGCGCTGAAAAAGGTTTCGATGCACATCAACGAGGGTGAGACGGTGAGCCTGATCGGTGCCAACGGCGCCGGCAAGTCGACCCTGCTGATGTCGATCTTCGGCCAGCCGCGGGCGGCGTCGGGGCATATCGTCTACCGTGGCACCGACATCACCCGCAAATCCTCGCACTACATCGCCTCCAACGGCATCGCCCAGTCGCCGGAAGGGCGCCGGGTGTTCCCCGACATGACCGTCGAGGAGAACCTGATGATGGGGACCATCCCCATCGGCGACCAATACGCCGCTGAAGACATGCAGCGCATGTTCGAACTGTTCCCGCGTTTGAAGGAGCGCCGCAACCAGCGGGCCATGACCATGTCCGGTGGCGAGCAGCAGATGCTGGCCATTGCCCGTGCCTTGATGAGCCGGCCAAAGCTGTTGCTGCTGGACGAACCATCGCTGGGGCTGGCGCCGATCGTGGTCAAGCAGATCTTCGCGACCTTGCGTGAACTGGCCAAGACCGGGATGACCATCTTCCTAGTGGAGCAGAATGCCAACCATGCGCTGAAGCTGTCGGACCGGGCGTATGTGATGGTCAACGGGCAGATCCGCATGAGTGGGACCGGGCAGGAGTTGTTGGTCAACGAAGAAGTCAGGAACGCGTACTTGGGCGGGCACTGAATCGTATCGGGGGCTGCAAAGCAGCCCCAGTTCACGATGTGGACAACTTGTCGCATATCTTTCTCCAGCCACGCTACGATCCCCTCGCAAGCCCTTGTTTCCACAGGCTGAATCTTTTCCACCATTAATGTGGAACCGCCTGTGGAAAACATGGTGGCACCTCGCTAGATCCCTCTATTTACGAGGCCTGCAAGGCTCTGGTCATAATTTGATCAGTAGCCCTTTGTGGATGATTTCACAGGCATTTTCAGCACAGGGCGCACTTCGCAGAAGGGTCATCGATGCCTGTGGATAAGTCTGTGGGAAAGCCTTGGACAGACCGCTGCAGCCAGCATGCTTGAAAGCGTTGCGCCATCACCGCAAAGATATCCACCGACCGCAACGCGCTGAAAGGGTTCCGCGCAGTGGACAAGTTGCCCCCAATCTGTGGGGAAAGCCTTGTGGATAACATGCGCATAGCTGGCGCAGAGCCCTCTGCTACAAGGGTTTGGCGCATATGAACAAAAAATGAACAGCGACCTGAACGGCTTGCTGCCAGCGCCCGGCGCGGGCATGCTGCAAACCTGCCGATGACAACCTACCGCGAGGAACAGAGCATGACGTCCACCGTATTCATCACTGGCGCGACTTCCGGTTTTGGCGAGGCCACTGCCCGCCGCTTCGCCGAAGCTGGCTGGAAACTGGTGCTCACCGGTCGTCGCAAGGACCGCCTGGATGCCCTGTGCGCCGAACTGTCGGCCAAGACCGAAGTGCACGGCCTGGTGCTCGACGTGCGTGACCGCAAGGCCATGGAGCAGGCCATCTCCAACCTGCCGGCAGGCTTCGAAAAAATTCGTGGCCTGGTCAACAATGCTGGCCTGGCGCTGGGGGTGGATGCGGCGCAGAACTGCAGCCTGGACGACTGGGAAACCATGGTCGACACCAACATCAAGGGGCTGATGTACACCACTCGCTTGCTGCTGCCGCGCCTGATCGCCCACGGCCGTGGCGCCTCGATCCTCAACGTCGGTTCGGTGGCGGGCAATTATCCGTACCCGGGCAGCAACGTGTATGGTGGGACCAAGGCGTTTGTCGGCCAGTTCTCGCTGAGCCTGCGCTGCGACCTGCGCGGCACTGGGGTGCGGGTGAGCAACATCGAGCCGGGGCTGTGCGAGAGCGAGTTCTCGCTGGTGCGCTTCGGCGGTGACCAGGCCAAGTACGATGCCACCTACGCTGGCGCCGAGCCGATCCAGCCGCAGGACATCGCCGAGACCATCTTCTGGATCCTCAACCAGCCGGCCCACATCAACATCAACAGCCTTGAGCTGATGCCGGTGAGCCAGGACTGGGCAGGGTTCTCGATCGACCGTTCGGCCAAGGGCTGAGCATTGTAGGGGCGGCCTTGCCGGGGGCGCCGGCGAGGCCGCTCCTACAGGGAATGCCTCAAGCCAGGCGCTGCAAGCCTTCCAGGCAGGTTGCCAAGTGATAGGGGGTCGTCGAAGGCATATCGTGCCGGCTCACCGCCCCTTCACCATCCCGGCACTCATACCAGCCACCTGCATGCAGGAACTGCTGTTCCATCGCCTTCAACTGCACCAGCAGCTTCGCCTCATTGCCAGGGCGCAGCACCAGCGCACGCAGATATTCTGCCTGTGCCCAGATCCGCTGAGTCGCATCGAGCACGTTGCCTTCCACATCGAGCGTGGCCAACACTGCCGCATTGTTCACCCCGCATAGCTCGGCATAGCCGAAGGCCTGGTCAATGGATGCATGCAGCGGTATCCCCCGCAGCAGCGGCGAGGTCTCCAGCAGGTAGAACCATTCGAACTGGTGCCCTGGTTCAAACCAGTTATCCACAGCGCCCCGTGGCTTTTCCAGCATCAGCCCATGCTGCGGTTCGATGAAGTGCGCCTGCAACGATTCGCAAAGCTTGAGCAGCGATTGCTGCACGTGCTCGTCCTCGCGTACTGCCAGCACCTGCAGGAAGGCCTCGGCCAGGTGCATTTGCGGGTTCTGCAGCGGGCCACTGCCGAGGTCGGCCCAGTCTTCGCCGAGGCTGGCTTCATACAAGCCATCATCCCGGGCGAACTGTTCGTCCACCACTTCCAGTGCGGCATTGAGGGTGGCTTCCACCAGGCCTTCGCCGACCTTGCCCCAGTAGTGCGCGCAGGCAAAGACGATGAAGGCGTGGGTGTAGAGGTCCTTGCGCCGGTCCAGCGGCTTGCCCTGGGCGTCGATGCTGTAGAACCAGCCGCCATGCTCGGCATCGTGGAAGTGCTTCTGCAACGAGCGGAACAGCGCCGCCGCCCGCTCGGCCGCGCCCGCTTGCTCGATGCGGCTGCTGAACAGGTAAAGCTGACGGGCACAGGCCATGGCCCGGTAGCGCTGCACCGGCAACGGACGGTGCTGGGCGTCCAGCGCCTCGTAGGGCAGGGCCATATCGGCGTTCCAGCCCGGACCTTGCCACAGCGGCACGATGCGTTCGGCGAAGTGCTGGTTGAAGCGGGCCAGTTCGGGCAGGGTGGGGCGGGGGTTGGGCATGTTGGCGCTCGTCGCTTTCGGGCAGGGCGCCATGGTAGCAGAACTAGTGTTGTGGGTTGCCTGTGCCGGCCCCTTCGCGGGTAAACCCGCTCCCACAGGTACGGTGCAGGTTTCGAGGGCTGCGCAACACCTGTGGGAGCGGGTTTACCCGCGAAAGGGCCGGCACAGGTTAGCCGATCAGCCCGGGTTGCCGAGCCCTTGCCAGTGGCGCGCGCCGACGAAGATGAAACGCAACTGCTGGGTGATCTTTTCCCGAGCGCTGAGCACCTGTGGATAACCCGGCTCGGGGCTCCCACGGGTACGGTGCAGGTTTCGAGGGCTGCGCATCACCTGTGGGAGCGGGTTTACCCGCGAAAGGGCCGGCACAGGTTAGCCGATCAGCCCGGGTTGCCGAGCCCTTGCCAGTGGCGCGCGCCGACGAAGATGAAACGCAACTGCTGGGTGATCTTTTCCCGGGCGCTGAGCACCTGTGGATAACCCGGCTCGGGGCTGTCGATCAGCTCCGGCAGGGTGGCGAATACGGTCTTCACCACCAGGTCGGCCATCACCGCCAGCGCCGCGTTGTCCAGATGCTGCCAGCGCTTCATTCGCGCAAGGTCGGTGGCCAGGTCGTCACTGATATCCTGGCGCAGGCGGGCGATGGCCTGGCGCACGGCGTGCGAACCGCCGTACTGCTCACGGGCGAGGAACAGGAACTGGGCGCGGTGGGCGGCGACCACGTCGAGGAAGATCCGCACGGAAGCATCGGTGATGCCACCGAGTTCGAATTCGTTTTGCCGCACCAGGCGGATTGTCTGGCGGAATGTGGCGTCGACTTCGGCCACCAATGCCAGGCCCAGGGCGTCCATGTCGGAAAAGTGCCGATAAAAGCCAGTGGGCACGATGCCTGCGGCCTTTGCCACTTCACGCAGGCTGACGCTGCCAAAGCCACGGCCGCTCTCCATGAGCTGGCAGGCGGCGTCCAGCAGGGCCTGGCGGGTCTGTAGCTTCTGTTCGGCGCGCGGCAGCATGGAGCGGGCTTCTGTGAGGGTGAGGCTGGGCACTCTAGTTAAAAAAACAAAGCCCGGTCAATGGACCGGGCTGGGAGGGGAGCAAGCAGTGTGACAGAGGTTGTTCTTTTCGGTCATGGCGATCAGCTCACATGGCTGATTTCAACCAGACGATCCGAGCCACCTTCAGCCACGCGGCCAGAGCGCTCGATCAGTCGATCCGAGCCACCTTCGGCAACACGGCCAGAGCGTTCAATCAGACGATCCGAGCCACCTTCGGCAACACGGCCAGAGCGTTCGATCAGTCGATCCGAACCACCTTCGGCAACGCGGCCACTGCGTTCAATCAGGCGATCCGAACCACCTTCGGCAACGCGGCCACTGCGTTCAATCAGGCGATCCGAGCCACCTTCGGCGACGCGGCCACTGCGTTCAATCAGGCGATCCGAGCCACCTTCGGCAACACGGCCACTGCGTTCGATCAGACGGTCTGAACCACCTTCGGCAAGGGTGTTCAGTGGTTGGGCGATTTCTGCGGCGCTGGAGCGCGATTCGGCGGTCAGGTGCTGATCGGCAGCTGGCAGGGCGAAGGCGTTGGCAGCGAGGATGGACAGGGTCAGGCTCAGCAGTGTGCGTTTCATGGTTCGGTGCTCCTCTCGGGGGCTGGAAAGTGGGTACGAAGCCAATGCTACGCCCGGTGACGCCAGAGAGAAGTTCATACGGGTAATGGTAACAATCGACAGTATTGATAGCGTTCTTCGGTGGCTCTATCTCGGTTGTTTCAGAGCCCTATAAGGCTATCTGCCAGTAATGGGGCGAGGTGACGGGAGCCCCCGGCCAAGCGCATCAGCCCAGCAAGAAAACCGAAAAAACTCGCTATCATGGCCGTCTCCAATAAAACCCAGCGGGTTTTCATGAGTCCGAGATATTGAGTGCCATCGTTACGCCTGCTTTGTGCCATGCCGTCAGGAGAATCACGCAATGACGCGTCCCGCCAGAATCCTCATCTGGACCTTAACCACCCTGTTGACCCTGCTGGCAATCCTGGTGGTGATCATCGCCACCTTCGACTGGAACCGCGTAAAGCCGCTGCTCAACGAGAAGGTTTCCGAGGCTTTGCATCGGCCATTCGCGATCAATGGCAACCTCGCCGTGCACTGGCGCACCGAGCCAGAGGAAGGCGGCTGGCGCGCCTGGGTGCCATGGCCGCACTTGATTGCCGAAGACCTGACCTTGGGCAACCCCGACTGGCTCAAGGCGCCGCAGATGGTTGGCCTGGAGCGCGTCGAGTTCCGCCTGGCGCCGCTGCCGCTGCTGTTCCAGCAAATCAGCATTCCGCGCATCGACCTGACCAAGCCCACTGCCAGCCTCACGCGCCTGGCCGATGGCCGCGCCAACTGGAACTTCGACTTCGGGCCCAAGGACGACAACGAGCAGCCATCCAAGTGGCAGCTGGACATCGGTGCCATCGGCTTTGACCAGGGCAATGTCAGCTTCGACGACCAGACCTTGAAAACCCGCATGAAGGTGCAGATCGACCCGCTCGGAAAACCGATCCCCTTCAGTGACATCGTCGGCAAGGCCAGCGCCGAAAAGGCCGGAGGCGCCCAGGATTACGCGTTCGGGCTCAAGGCCGAAGGCCGCTACAAAGGCCAGCCGGTATCCGGCACCGGCAAGATCGGCGGCCTGCTGGCGCTGCAGGACGCCAGCCAGCCATTTCCGTTGCAGGCTGATGTGCGCATCGCCGATACCCATGTGGTGCTCGCCGGTACCCTGACCGACCCACGCAACCTCGGCGCGCTGGACCTGCGCCTGCGCCTGTCGGGTGCCAGCCTGGGCAACCTCTACCCGCTGACCGGCGTGACGCTGCCTGACACCCCGGCCTATTCCACCGATGGCCGGCTCAGCGCCAACCTGCATGCAGCCGAAGGCGCGACCTTCAATTACCAGGGTTTCAACGGCAAGATCGGCGACAGCGACATCCATGGCGACCTGGCCTTCGTCGCCAGCCAGCCACGGCCCAAGCTGTCTGGCAATCTGGTGTCCAACCAGCTGCTGTTCAAGGACCTGGCTCCGCTGATTGGCGCCGACTCCAATGCCGAACAGAAAGCCCGCGGCGGTGCCAGCAAGCAGCCGGCCGACAAGGTGCTGCCGGTGGAAGAGTTCCGTACCGAACGCTGGCGCGCCATGGACGCCGACGTCAGTTTTGCCGGCAAGCGCATCGTGCACAGTGAAAAGCTGCCATTCAACGACCTGTCTGCCCACGTGATCCTCGAAGACGGCCTGCTGCGCCTGGAGCCGCTGCGCTTTGGTGTGGCCGGCGGCAACTTGGCATCCAACATTCGCCTGGACGGCCGCAACGTGCCGCTGCAGGGCCGCGCCCAGCTGACTGCGCGTGGCTTCAAGCTCAAGCAGCTGTTCCCGGGGTTTGCGCCGATGCAGACAAGTTTCGGCGAGCTCAACGGCGATGCCGACATCAGTGGCCGTGGCAACTCGGTGGCAGCGTTGCTGGGCACGGCCAACGGCAATTTGCGCATGCTGATCAATGACGGTGCCATCAGCCGCAGCCTGATGGAGATTGCCGGGCTCAACGTCGGCAACTACGTGGTTGGCAAGCTGTTCGGCGATGAAGACGTGAAGATCAACTGCGCGGCGGCGGACGTGGGGATCAAGGACGGCCTGGCGACCACGCGGTTGTTCATCTTCGATACCGAGAACGCGATCATCTACATCAACGGTACGGCCAACTTTGCCAGCGAGCAGCTGGATTTGAAGATCACCCCGGAATCCAAAGGGCTGCGGTTGTTCTCGCTGCGTTCGCCCTTGTATGTGCGTGGTCCTTTCGCCAAGCCCAGTGCCGGGGTGCAGGCGGTACCGCTGGCGCTGCGCGGCGCGGGAATGGTGGCGCTGGGCGTGGTTGCCGGGCCGGCGGCAGGGTTGTTGGCGCTGGTGGCGCCGAGCAGTGGCGATCAGCCTAATCAGTGCACGCCGCTGCTGGAGCAGATGAAAGCCGGCAAGGCGCCGGCTGCGGTGAAAAAGCAGAAATAGCACGGGCTGCCTTGCAGCCCTTTCGCGACCCAAGGCCGCTCCTTCAGGGGATCGCGTTGTCCTGTAGGAGCGGCCTTGCCGGGGCGCCGGACCGGTCGGAAAGGGGCGCAAAGCGCCCCTGGCAATTACAGCCCTTGAAGCAGATCGGACATGTCGTCCGCGTGCTCTTCTTCCTGGGCCAGGATGTCTTCGAAGATGCGGCGCGTAGTCGGGTCTTTATCACCAATGTACTGAATGATCTCGCGGTAGCTGTCGATGGCAATCCGTTCCGCTACCAGGTCCTCCAGCACCATCTCTTTCAGCGAGCTGCCGGCTACATACTGCGCATGGGAGTTCTTGGTGAGGTTATCCGGGTTGAAGTCCGGCTCGCCGCCCAACTGCACGATGCGTTCGGCCAGCTTATCGGCGTGCTCGGCTTCCTGGTTGGCATGCTCCAGGAACTCCTCGGCTGCCACACTGGCCTTGATACCGCTGGCCATGAAGTAATGGCGCTTGTAGCGCAGCACACAGACCAGCTCGGTGGCCAGCGATTCGTTCAGTAGCCGCAGGATTTCCTTGAGGTCGGCATGGTAACCCTCGGTCACCGCACCTTGCTCGACATGCTGGCGGGCACGCTTGCGCAGGGTTTGCACATCGGTCAGTTCAACGTTGCTCATGGTTGTCTCCAAACAGTTCAGGACGGTGGGTCAAGGTAGGCGGGAGGTTCAGGCGCCGTGGGCGGCTTTGCTGTCCTCTTCTCGTTGCTTGCAGGTCTTGAAACCCTTGGCATCGACATGGCCGGTGGCGTCGAAACGCACGTAGTACGGCTGCTGGTGGCCATCGCGGTTGAGGATGTAGTCGTTGCAGGTACCCCCGTGCGGCAAGTCGATCACGTTCGATGGGCTGCCGCCGATGGCGATGACCTTCTGCATGGTCATGCCGTTTTCCACCTGCTTGACCAGCGGCTCATCGCGGTAGGTAACATGGTCCACCGGGTTTTCCGGGTGGCTGCTGCAGGCGGCCAGGGCCGCGCTCGCCAGAAGGACTGCCAGGGTCTGCTTGTACATGGTCCCGCTCCTTGCAAAGGGTCTGTTCTGGTTTGGAACCGCACGGCGCGTCAGGAGTTCGATTGCGATGGTCATCGAAGCGGCGCTAGTGTTGGCCGATCGTCTACGCAGAAGGGCTCGAGCCATGTCGCAGGAGTTGGCCACGCGATACCCATTGGTGCTGGTGCCGGGCATGCTCGGGTTCGTCCGGGTGCTGCTCTATCCCTACTGGTTCGGCATTGTGCGGGCCCTGCGCAAGGGCGGCGCGCAAGTGTTCCCGGTGCAGGTCTCGCCGCTGCATTCCAGCGAAGTGCGGGGTGAACAGTTGCTGGCGATCATCGAAGACATCTGCCGGCGCACCGGTGCGGCAAAGGTCAACCTCATCGGCCACAGCCAAGGGGCGCTGAGCGCCCGATATGCGGCGGCCAAGCGGCCCGACAGGGTGGCATCGGTGACTTCGGTGGCGGGGCCCAACCATGGCTCGGAGCTGGCCGACCACCTTGAACGCACGGCGCCTGGTGATTCACCCCAGGGGCGTATCCTCAAGGCCATCCTGCATGGCCTGGCGGTGTTGCTGGTATGGCTGGAAACCGGCTGGCGCCGCGACCCGCTGCCGGTCGATGTGCATGCTTCGCACCAGTCCCTGACCAGCGCCGGCGTGGCCCTGTTCAACCAGGCTTATCCACAGGGGCTGCCGGATACCTGGGGCGGGGAGGGGGCGTATGCGGTGAACGGCGTGCGCTACTACTCCTGGTCTGGCACCTTGCAGCCAGGGCTGACCGATCAGGGGCGTAACCGTTTCGACGGCAGCAACCGCTTCTGCCGCCTGTTCGCGCGCAGTTTCGTCAAGGAAAAGGGGCATTGCGACGGCATGGTCGGGCGTTTCAGCTCGCACCTGGGGCAGGTGATCGGTGATGACTTCCCGCTTGATCACCTGGACATCGTCAACCAGTCGCTGGGCGCCGTGGGCAAGGGCGCCGAGCCGCTGCGGCTGTTCACCGAACATGCGGCGCGGCTCAAGGCAGCCGGGCTCTAGCGGCGTACCGGCGTAGTCCAGCGCTCGGCCAGCACGACCCCGACCAAGGTCAGCAGACCACCGATCAGGTGATAGCTGGCCAGTCGTTCGCCGAGCACCACGGCGGCGATCAGCGCGGTCACCACCGGCAGCAGGTTGAAAAACAGCGTGGTACGGCTTGGCCCCAGGCGATGCACGGCCTGCATCCACACCAACGGGGCGATCATCGAGGCGAGCACGCAGGCGTACAGCACCAGGCCGATGTTGTGGCCGTTCAGGCCGGTTTTTTCCGAGAGCAGGAACAACGGCAGCAGCACCAGGATGGCCACCAGCACTTGCAGGTACAGCAGCTGCAGCGGCGGCAGGCGCAACTGCCATTTCTTCAGCAGGAAGCTATACAGCGCGTAGGCCAGGGTCGCCACCAGCATCAGCAGGTCGCCGCTGTTCAGGCCTTGTTCCAGCAAGATGCCGGGCTGGCCCGCCGAAACCACTTCGAGCACGCCGACGAACGACACCACCGCACCGGCCAGGGCGCCATAGCTCAGGCGCTGGCCCAGCCAGGCGATGGACAGGGCCAGCGACATCAGCGGCATCAGCGAAAGGATGATGCCCATGTTGGTGGCGCTGGTGAGGCCGGCGGCAAAGTACGCCAGGCTTTGGTACACGGCCATGCCCAGCACGCCGAGGATGGCCACCTTGCCCAGTTGCGGGCGGATGGCCGCACGGTTGCGCCACACGGCGGGCAGCAGGAACGGGGTGAACAGCGCGCCAGCCAGCAGCCAGCGGTAGAAGCCGATCTCGGCGGGGTGGATGGCACCGGCGGACAGCTTGGTCACCACGGTGTTGCCGGCCCAGATGAGGATGGCGGTGAGGGGGAACAAGTAATTCATGTTGCTGTGATTCTCTGACGTGCCGCGGAGTGTTCCGGGGGCGTACAGCGCCCCGATAGAGGGCTATTATCGGTTGTCTGTCCGCAAGCCTATACTTGTATCCAGACAACCTGCCCCGCAAAGCAGACAGCATGCAACGCAAATACCTCGACATCCCCCAGTTCGCTCAACTCCCGGCCCCGGTGTATTTCCGCCACGACGAGTTCGGCGCCGACACCCACAGTGCGCCCCACCGCCACGCCTGGGGCCAGCTCAACTACACAGCCCACGGGGTGATGCATCTGGACGTCGCCGGCCAGCGCTTCCTGTCGCCCCCGCACTATGCCGTGTGGGTGCCGCCGGGCACCGAGCACGGGTGCTACAACCCCCAGGCCATCGTCTACCGCTCGGTCTACCTGCAAAGCAGCCTGTGTGCGGCGTTGCCGGCGCAACCGTGCAGCCTGGTGATCAGCGACATCCTCAAGGCCATCCTCGGCGACTTTGCCCGCCGCAACCTGCGGGTGGCCCAGGACGAACGTGACCAGCGCCTGGTGCAGGTGTTGCTCGACCAGCTGCTGCTGGCGCCGACCCAGACCTGCTACTTGCCCTTCGCCCACAGCGACGGGCTGCGCCAGGTGCTTGATGCCCTGGCGGCCGAACCTGGCGACAACCGCCCGCTGGCGGACTGGGCTGCGCGGGTGCATGTCAGCGAGCGCACCCTGGCCCGCCAGTTCCTGCGCGAGCTGGGTATCAGCTTTGGTGAGTGGCGCCTGCGCCTGCGCTTCTTGCGCGCCATCGAGGCCCTGGAAGCCGGCCTGCCGATCCAGGCGATCGCCTTTGACCTCGGCTACAGCAGCGCCTCGGCGTTCATCGCCATGTTCCAGCGCCAGGCCCGCTGTACCCCGGAGCAATACCGGCGGCAGGCCCGGCAGGGGATGTAAGAATTCTTGTCTACACTCAGCCTGACCCCGTGCACAGGGCGCGGAGAAAGGAGACCACTCCATGAAAATGCTGCAAATGCCACTGCTGGTGTTAGCTGTATTGTTCAGCGCACAAGGATTTGCCGCCAACACGGCGCAACAGGAAAAGATGAAAACCTGCAACGCCGACGCGACTACCAAGGCCCTCAAGGGTGACGAGCGCAAGGCGTTCATGAGCACCTGCCTGAAGAAAGACGTGCCGCAGTCGCAGCAGGACAAGATGAAGACCTGCAACGCCGACGCCAGCACCAAAGCCTTGAAGGGTGACGAGCGCAAGGCGTTCATGAGCGACTGCCTGAAGAAGAAGTGACCTGCGCCTATGCCTGTGCCCTGAAGGCTGGCAGACTGCGGGCATTCCCGCCGTCTGCCGTCGAGGCTGTATGACTTTCACCCCCCGTCAGGTCACCCTGGCCAGCCTGATCATCGTCATGGCCGGGCTGCTGCTGGCCTTGCCCCTGAAGTTGCTGCCCAGCCTGCTCGCCGGCCTGTTGGTGTTCGAGCTGGTCAACATGCTCACCCCGCGCCTGCAGCCTCTGATCGCCGGGCAGCGTGCGCGCTGGCTGGCGGTGGCCCTGCTCGGCACGCTGGTGGTCAGTGTCCTGACCCTGTTGATTGCCGGTGCCTTCAGCTTCCTGCTGCACGAGGCCGAAAACCCTGGCGCGTCGCTGGACAAGTTCATGGGGCTGGTCGAACGCGCCCGCAGCCAGCTGCCGCCGTTCATCGAGGCGTACCTGCCGGCCAGCGCGGCGGAGTTCAAGGTAGCCATCGGCGACTGGATCAAGAGCCACCTGAGCGATCTGCAGTTGGTAGGCAAGGGCATGGCGCACATGTTCGTGACACTGCTGATCGGCATGATCCTCGGCGCGATCATCGCCTTGCAGCGCATCCCCGACCTGACCCGGCGCAAGCCGCTGGCTGCAGCCCTGTTCGAGCGGCTGAACCTGCTGGTGCAAGCGTTTCGCAACATCGTCTTCGCGCAGATCAAGATTTCACTGCTGAACACGACGTTCACCGGCATTTTCCTCGTGGTGGTGATGCCGTTGTTCGGCGTGCACCTGCCGCTGGCCAAGACGCTGATCGTGCTGACGTTCCTGCTTGGGCTGCTGCCGGTGATCGGTAACCTGATGTCCAACACCTTGATCACCATCGTCGGCCTGTCATTGTCGATCTGGGTGGCGGCGGCGGCGCTGGGTTACCTGATCGTGATCCACAAGGTCGAGTATTTCCTCAACGCGAAGATCGTCGGTGGGCAGATCAGTGCCAAGGCCTGGGAGCTGTTGCTGGCGATGCTGGTGTTCGAGGCGGCGTTCGGGCTTCCAGGCGTGATCGCGGGGCCTGTGTATTACGCCTACCTTAAGAGTGAGCTTCGGCGGGCCGAGCTGGTCTGACAGATCGCTGGGGCCGCTTTGCGGCCCTATCGCGACACAAGGCCGCTCCTACAAGGGAACGCGATCTCCTGTAGGCGGGGCCTTGTGTCGCGATAGGGCTGCAGAGCAGCCCCAAGATGGCTCATACCGCGCCGTAGCGCTTGCGCGCCTCGATAGCCAATCCGCTACCAATGCTGCCGAAGATGTTGCCTTCCACATGCCGCGCATTCGGCAGCATTGCCGCCACGCTGTTGCGCAGCGCCGGAATGCCGCTCGAACCGCCAGTGAAAAACACCGTATCGACCTGGCCTGCACTCACGCCGGCCTTGCCCAGCAACTCGGTCACACTGCCGCGTACCCGCTCCAGCAGGCCTTCGATGGCGTGCTCGAACAGCTCCCGGGTCAGGTCCACACCCAGTTCACGTTCCACGCGGCTGAGGTCGACGCGACGGCTGACCTGTTCGGTCAGCTCGATCTTGCTGGCTTCAACTTCCATCGCCAGCCAGTGCCCGGCGCGCTCTTCGATCAGTTTGAACAGGCGATCGATGCCCAGCGTGTCCTCGATGTCGTAGCGCATGCTGCCCAGCGCCAGCTGCGACTTCTGCGAGTACAGGGCGTTGATGGTGTGCCAGGTAGCCAGGTTCAGGTGGTAGCTGGTGGGCATCAGTGCGCCGCTCTTCATTCGGCTGCCATAGCCGAAAAGCGGCATCACGCCCTGCAGGCTCAGCTGCTTGTCGAAGTCGGTACCCCCGATGTGCACGCCGCCGGTGGCGAGGATGTCGCTCTGGCGCTCGGCCACCAGGTGGCGTTCGGGCGACAGGCGGATCAGGGTAAAGTCCGAAGTACCACCGCCGATATCGACGATGAGCACCAGCTCTTCACGGCTGATGCCCGACTCGTAGTCAAACGCCGCGGCAATCGGCTCGTACTGGAATGACACGTCCTTGAAGCCGATCTTGCGTGCTACCTCGGCCAGGGTGTCCTCGGCTTCCTGGTCGGCGGCAGGGTCTTCGTCGACAAAGAACACCGGGCGGCCCAGCACCACCTGGTCGAATTCACGACCGGCGGCAGCTTCGCCACGCTTTTTCAGCTCGCCGATGAACATGCCAAGCAAGTCCTTGAACGGCAGGGCACTGCCCAGCACGCTGGTGTCATGCTTGATCAGCTTGGAGCCCAGCAGGCTCTTCAGCGAGCGCATCAGCCGGCCTTCGTAGCCTTCCAGGTACTCGTGCAGCGCCAGGCGGCCATACACCGGGCGGCGCTCCTCAATATTGAAGAACACCACCGACGGCAGGGTGATCTTGCCGTCTTCCAGGGCAATCAGCGACTCGACGCCCGGGCGGTGCCAGCCGACCGTGGAGTTGGAGGTGCCGAAGTCGATACCCAGCGCGCGGGCCGGCGATACGTCAGACATGGGAAAAAGCTTCCGGAGGCAAAACGGCCGCGCAGTTTATGCCAGTTGGCTACAGAATCAAGACCGATCGTCTGCCTTGAGGCAACCCCAAGCGAACCTTGAAAGGCTATGCTTGACCCCTATCTTCAGATGCAACACGCAAATTCACATTGGTGATCCAACGATGGACTTCAAAGACTATTACAAGATACTCGGCGTAGAGCCCACGGCGGACGAAAAGGCGATCAAGGCCGCGTACCGCAAGCTGGCGCGCAAGTATCACCCTGACGTCAGCAAGGAGCGCGACGCCGAGGACAAGTTCAAGGAGGCCAACGAGGCCTACGAGGTGCTGGGTGACGCGCAGAAACGCGCCGAATTCGACGAGATCCGCAAGTACGGCGGCCAGCATGGCCGGCCGTTCCAGGCCCCGCCAGGCTGGCAGAGCCGTGGCGGCGCAGGCGGAGCTGGCGCAGGCTTCGAGGGCGGCGACTTCTCTGACTTTTTCAGCTCGATCTTCGGTGCCCGCGGCGGTAACCCGTTCGGTGGCGGTGCTCGGCAACAACAACGCAGCGCCGGCAGGCGAGGGCAGGACGTGGAACTGGAACTGGCGATCTTCCTGGAAGAAACCCTGAGCAAGGAATCCAAGCAGATCAGTTTCCAGGTACCGCAAACCAATGCGGCCGGGCAGCGCACTGGGTTCACCACCAAGACCCTGAACGTGAAGATCCCGGCCGGTGTCACCGACGGCGAGCGCATCCGCCTCAAGGGCCAGGGCGCGCCCGGTGTTGGCGGCGGCGCCAACGGCGACCTGTTCCTGACCGTGCGCATGGCACCGCATCCGCTATTCGATGTCGAAGGGCATGACCTGATCATCACCGTGCCGCTGGCGCCGTGGGAGGCAGCCCTGGGCACCAAGGTGGCGGTGCCGACCCTGACCGGCAAGATCAACCTGACCATCCGCCCCGACAGCCAGAGCGGCCAGCGCCTGCGCGTACCGGGTATGGGCCTGGCCAACAAGAACGGCGAGCGCGGCAACCTTTACGCGCAGCTGAAAGTGGTCATGCCACCAGCGTCCGACGCTGCTACCCGTGAACTATGGACCCAGCTTTCCGAGAAAGCGGCGTTCGACCCGAGGACACAATGGAGTAAGTGATCATGAGCAGCACCCTGATCGTTCAACTGGACATGCGTACCCTGTGTCAGGAAGCCGACATCACGGCTGACTACGTGATCGAGATCGTCGAACACGGCATTGTCGAACCTTCGGGGCGAACGCCGGAGGACTGGCTGTTCGACGATCAGGCGCCGCTCTTGGCCAAGCGCGCGGCGAAGCTGCATCAGGAGCTGGAACTGGAGTGGGAAGGGGTGGCGCTGGCCCTGGAGTTATTGCAGGAAGTGCAGCAGCTGCGCAGCGAGAACAGCATGCTCAGGCAGCGGCTGGGCAGGTTTACCCAGATGTAAGCCGAGTTGCCTGGTCCCCTTGTAGGAGCGGCCTCGCCCCGGCCAGGTCGCTCCTACAAGGGGCCGCATTTCAGGTTGGGTCAGCACCTGGGTTCAGTACCAGTTGCATGAAGGTCAGGTCCAGCCAGCGGCCAAACTTCACCCCAACCTGCGGCATCTGCCCGGTCACCACGAAGCCCAGCCGCTCATGAATGCGCACCGACGCGGCATTGCCGCTCTCGATGGCCGCGACCATCACGTGCTTGCCGCACCCACGCGCACGCTCGATCAGCGCCGCCATCAGCACTGGCCCCAGGCCCTGGCCGCGCTGGTCGCCGCGGACGTACACCGAGTGTTCCACGGTCAGGCGGAAACCTTCGAATGGCCGCCAGTCGCCAAACGATGCATAACCGAGCACACCACTCTCATCCACCGCCACCAGGATCGGATACCCCTGCTGTGCCCGTGCTTCGAACCAGGCCTGGCGGTTGCCCAGGTCCACCGGGGTTTCGTTCCAGATTGCCGTGGTGTTGCGCACGGCGTCGTTGTAGATGTCGAGGATGCCCGGCACATCGGCGGGCAGGGCGTCGCGGATTTGGTAACTCATGACAGCGTCTCGCAGGGTCGTTGGCGGCAGATTAAATGGTTACCAGCCCGCGCACACCTTCGGCTTGCATGTTTTCACCGCGGCCGCGCTGGATGATCTCGCCACGGGCCATGACCAGGTATTGGTCGGCCAGTTCTTCGGCGAAGTCATAGAACTGCTCGACCAGCAGGATCGCCATGTCGCCACGTTCTGCCAGGCGCCGGATCACCGCGCCGATTTCCTTTATCACCGAGGGCTGGATGCCTTCGGTCGGCTCGTCGAGGATCAGCAACCGAGGGCGGCTGGCCAGTGCGCGGCCGATGGCCAACTGTTGCTGCTGGCCGCCAGACAAATCGCCGCCACGGCGTTGCTTCATCTGCTCCAGCACCGGGAACAGCTCGTAGATGAATGCAGGTACTTCCCGCGCCTCGCGGGCCGAGAAGCGCGACAGGCCCATCAGCAGGTTTTCTTCGACGGTCAGGCGCGGGAAGATCTCGCGGCCCTGGGGCACGTAGGCGATCCCGGCGTGGACCCGCTGCTGGGGCTTGAGTGTGGTGATCGGCTTGCCTTCCCACTCGACGCTGCCGTCGCGGGCTGGCACCAGGCCCATGAGGCAGCGCAGCAGGGTGGTCTTGCCCACGCCGTTGCGGCCGAGCAGGCAGGTAACTTCGCCGACCTTGGCTTCGAAGGACAGGCCGCGCAGGATGTGGCTGCCGCCGTAGTACTGGTGCAGGGTGTCGATCTTTAGCATGTTGGGTTCCTGGGAAATCTTCGTTGCCTGTGCCGGCCCTTTCGCGGGTGAACCCGCTCCCACAGGGACTGCGCAGTTTTCGAGGCCTGCACCGAACCTTGGGAGCGGGCTTGCCCGCGAAAAAGCCGGCACAGGTATCCATGTCTAGCGGCCCAGGTACACCTCGACCACCCGCTCATCTGCCTGCACCTGTTCCAGCGAGCCTTCCGCCAGCACACTGCCCTGGTGCAGCACGGTCACGTGGTCGGCGATGCTGCCGACAAAGCCCATGTCATGCTCCACCACCATCAGCGAATGCGTACCGGCCAGGCCCTTGAACAGCTCGGCGGTGAATTCGGTCTCGGCATCGGTCATGCCCGCCACCGGTTCGTCGAGCAACAGCAGTTGCGGCTCCTGCACCAGGAGCATGCCGATCTCGAGGAACTGCTTCTGCCCGTGTGACAGCAGGCCTGCCTGGCGTTGGGCCAGGGGCAGCAGGCGCAAGGTGGTCAGCACTTCTTCGATGCGCTGGCGCTGTTCGCCGCCAAGGCGCGCAGCCAGGCTGGCCCACACCGACTTGTCGGCCTTCAGTGCCAGCTCCAGGTTCTCGAACACGGTCAACGCCTCGAACACCGTGGGCTTCTGGAACTTGCGGCCGATACCCGCCTGGGCGATCTGGTATTCGCTCATGCGGGTCAGGTCGAGGGTGTCGCCAAAGAAGGCGCTGCCGGTGTCGGGGCGGGTCTTGCCGGTGATCACGTCCATCATCGTGGTCTTGCCGGCGCCGTTGGGGCCGATGATGCAGCGCAGTTCGCCAACGCCGATGTACAGGTTCAGCGCGTTGAGGGCCTTGAAACCGTCGAAGCTGACGCTGATGTCCTCAAGGCTCAGCACCGTGCCGTGGCGGGTGTCGAGGCCGGCCTTGCGGGTTTGGCCCAGGCCGATCGCTTCGCGGCCGCTGCCGAGGTTGTCGAATACCGGTTCAAGCATGAATTCGGGATGTACCGGGGGCACGCCTCTCATGGCTGGCTCCTTTTCTTCAACAGGCCGACCACGCCCTTGGGCAGGTACAGGGTGACAAGGATGAACAGCGCGCCGAGGAAGAATAGCCAGAACTCCGGGAAGGCCACGGTGAACCAGCTCTTCATGCCATTGACCAGGCCGGCGCCGAGCAGCGGGCCGATCAAGGTGCCGCGCCCGCCCAAGGCTACCCATACCGCGGCTTCGATGGAGTTGGTCGGCGACATTTCGCTGGGGTTGATGATGCCCACCTGCGGCACGTACAGCGCCCCGGCCAGGCCGCACAGCACAGCGCTGAGCACCCACACCAGCAGCTTGAAGCCACGTGGGTCGTAGCCGCAGAACATCAGGCGGTTTTCGGCGTCGCGCACGGCGGTGAGCAGGCGGCCGAACTTGCTTTGGGTCAGGCGCCAGCACAGGTACAGGCTGGCCAGCAGCAGGCCCACGGTGAGCAGGAACAACACCGCGCGGGTGCCTTGGGCGGCGATGTCGAAGCCCAGAATGGTGCGGAAGCTGGTGAAACCGTTGTTGCCGCCAAAGCCGGTCTCGTTGCGGAAGAACAGCAGCATGCCGGCGAAGGTCAGGGCCTGGGTCATGATCGAGAAGTACACGCCCTTGATCCGCGAGCGGAAGGCAAAGAAGCCAAACACCAGCGCCAAAAGGCCAGGTGCCAAGACCACCAGGCACAGAGCCCAGGCGAAGTGCTGGGTACCGGCCCAGTACCAGGGCAGCTCGGTCCACGACAGAAAGGTCATGAACCCCGGCAGGCCGTCACCGGCCGCCTGGCGCATCAGGTACATGCCCATGGCGTAACCGCCGAGGGCGAAGAACAGGCCGTGGCCCAGCGACAGCAACCCGGCATAGCCCCAGACCAGGTCCAGTGCGAGCGCGACGATGGCGTAGCAAAGGATCTTGCCGACCAGCGTCAGGCTGTAGGCCGAGACGTGCAGCGAGTGATCAGCCGGCAGCAGCGACAGCAGCGGCAAGGCCACCAGCAACAGGACGACAGCCGCGCCAATGGCCAGCGACAGCCCTGGCCCGGCTTTTTGCGTAGCAGTGACAAGCAGTGGCTGGTTCATCAGTCGATTACCCGTCCCTTGAGGGCGAACAGGCCTTGCGGGCGCTTCTGGATGAACAGAATGATCAACGCAAGGATGAGGATCTTGCCGAGCACCGCACCGATCTGCGGCTCCAGCAGCTTGTTGGCGATGCCGAGGCCGAACGCTGCCCAGAGGCTACCGGCCAGTTGCCCGACACCACCGAGCACCACCACCAGGAACGAGTCGATGATGTAGCTCTGGCCCAGGTCCGGGCCGACGTTGCCGACCTGGCTCAGGGCCACGCCGCCAAGGCCGGCGATGCCAGAGCCGAGGCCGAAGGCAAGCATGTCGACACGCCCGGTGGAGACGCCGCAGCAGGCGGCCATGTTGCGGTTCTGGGTGACTGCGCGCACGTTCAGGCCCAGCCGCGTGCGGTTGAGCAGCAGCCAGGTCAGCAGCACCACAGCCAGGGCGAAGCCGATGATCACCAGGCGGTTGTAGGGCAGCACCAGGTTCGGCAGCAGTTGGACACCGCCGGACAGCCAGGCCGGGTTGCTGACTTCGACGTTCTGAGCGCCGAACAGCAGGCGAATGGCCTGGATCAGGATCAGGCTGATGCCCCAAGTGGCCAGCAGTGTCTCCAGCGGGCGGCCGTAGAGGTGGCGGATCACCGTGCGTTCCAAGGCCATGCCGACGCCGGCGCTGACCGCGAAGGCCACCGGCAGGGCGATCAGCGGGTAGAACTCGATGGCGCCGGGGGCGTAGCGCTGCAGCAGCACCTGGACCATGTAGGTGCTGTAGGCACCCAGCATGAGCATCTCGCCATGGGCCATGTTGATCACCCCCAGCAAGCCGAAGGTGATCGCCAGGCCCAGCGCTGCCAGCAGCAGGATCGAGCCCAGCGACAGGCCGCTGAAGGCCTGGCCAAGCAGTTCGCCGATCAGCAGCTTGCGCTTGACCTGGGCCAGGCTGGTTTCGGCGGCGGTACGCACGCCGGGGTCGCTCTCGGCATCAGGTTGCAGCAGGGCTTCGAGGCGGGTACGGGCTAGCGGGTCACCGGTTTCGCCGAGCAGGCGCACGGCAGCCAGGCGCACCGCTGGCTCGCTGGCGCCCAGTTGCAGGTTGGCCAGTGCCAGGCCGAGGGCGGCATGCACGGCAGCGTCCGGTTCACTGGCGAAGCGCCGGTCGAGGAAGGCCATCTGCGCCGGTTGCGCGCTCTTTTGCAGTTGCTGGGCGGCAGCCAGGCGGGTCGCGCTGTTGTCGCTGAGCAGTTGGTGGCTGGCCAGGGCGTTGTCGATCAGGCCACGCAGGCGGTTGTTCAGGCGCACCTTGCGCGTGTCGTCGGTGGCGATGCGGCCCTCGCGCAGGTTCTGCAGCAATGGCAGGCGTGCGGCATCGGGTTGCGCCGCCCAGCCTTCGAGCAGGCTGGCCTGCTCGGCGGGCTTGGCGGTGAGGAAAAATTCGCCCTCGCTGGCCTGGGTGGCCAGGGGTAGCAGCAGGAATAAAATGAGCAGGAGTCTGAGCATTCGGGCAGTCCTGGAAATCGGCGGTGGATTCATCGCGGATAAATCCGCTCCTACAGGTTCTGCGCAGCCCTTGTAGGCGCGGATTTATCCGCGAAAGGGCTGCAAAGCAGCCCCAATGCACTCAGTTACCTTTCACTGCATAGTCAGGCCGCTTGTCGTTGCCCGGAATGAACGGGCTCCATGGCTGTGCCCGCAGCGGCTGCTCGGTCTCCCAGACCACGCTGAACTGCCCGTCATCCTGGATCTCGCCGATCATCACCGGCTTGTGCAGGTGGTGGTTGGTCTTGTCCATGGTCAGGGTGAAGCCCGACGGTGCCTTGAAGGTCTGCCCGGCCAAGGCGTCGCGGACCTTGTCGACGTCGGTGGACTTGGCCTTCTCGGCGGCCTGGGCCCACATGTGGATGCCCACGTAGGTAGCTTCCATCGGGTCGTTGGTCACCGCCTTGTCGGCGCCCGGCAGGCCCTTGGCCTTTGCGTAGGCCTTCCAGTCAGCGACGAACTTCTGGTTGACCGGGTTATCCACCGACTCGAAGTAGTTCCACGCTGCCAGGTGACCTACCAGCGGCTTGGTGTCGATGCCACGCAGCTCTTCTTCACCGACCGAGAACGCCACCACCGGTACGTCGGTGGCCTTCAGGCCCTGGTTGGCCAGTTCCTTGTAGAACGGCACGTTGGAGTCGCCGTTGACGGTGGAGATGACCGCAGTCTTGCCGCCGGCGGAGAACTTCTTGATGTTGGCGACGATGGTCTGGTAATCGGCGTGACCGAACGGCGTGTACACCTCTTCGATGTCCTTGTCGGCCACGCCCTTGCTGTGCAGGAAGGCGCGCAGGATCTTGTTGGTGGTGCGCGGGTAGACGTAGTCGGTGCCCAGCAGGAAGAAGCGCTTGGCGCTGCCGCCGTCCTCGCTCATGAGGTACTCGACGGCCGGGATCGCTTGCTGGTTGGGCGCGGCGCCGGTGTAGAACACGTTCGGCGACATCTCTTCACCTTCGTACTGCACCGGATAGAACAGCAGGCCGTTGAGCTCTTCGAACACCGGCAGCACGGATTTGCGCGATACCGAAGTCCAGCAGCCGAACACCACCGCGACCTTGTCCTGGGTCAGCAGCTGGCGGCTCTTTTCAGCGAACAGCGGCCAGTTGGAGGCCGGGTCGACCACCACCGGTTCGAGCATCTTGCCGTTGACCCCGCCTTTGGCGTTGATCTCGTCGATGGTCATCAGCGCCATGTCCTTGAGCGACGTCTCGGAGATCGCCATGGTGCCCGACAGCGAATGCAGGATGCCCACCTTGATGGTTTCGGCGGCCTGGATGCTCCAGCTCAGGCCCATCGCCGCGATTGATGCGCTGAGGGTAAACGCCTTGATCAGACTGCGACGCTTCATGTGCTCTCTCCGCTGAGTTTTTTTGGGTGTTGGCCAAGCGGGGAGGGGCGTTGCAAGGGGTGTGCCTAATGGCAGAGAGTGCGTAATAGAGGGGTTGTGCGAGGTGTTGGGGCGTTGGTTGGATCCAGATTGGTGCTACAGGGATTTGTGTGCACAGCATTGGGGCCGCACAGCGGCCCCAATCAGCGTCAGCCGTTGCGCACAGCCGAGCGCGGATGGCGCCTGCTACGCACGAACTGGTAGGTCACTGCCAGCAACACGAACCAGATGGGCGTGACCAGCAGCGCCGAGCGGGTATCTGCTTCCAGGCTCAGCAGCACCAGGATGAAGGCGAAAAACGCCAGGCACACGTAGCACATGAAGCGCCCGCCCGGCATCTTGTAGTTCGACGCCTGGTGCAACGCGTCGCGGTGCTTGCGGTACTTCAGGTACGACAGCAGGATCAGTGTCCACACGAACATGAACAGCACTGCCGAAACGGTGGTTACCAAGGTGAAGGCTTCGATCACGTTCGGTACCAGGTAGATCAGCACCGCACCCAACAGCAGGCAGGCGCAGGAGAAAAACAGCCCGTTGGCTGGCACCGAGCGGCTCGACAGCTTCTCGAACGCCTTGGGTGCATCGCCTTCCTGGGACAGGCCGTAGAGCATGCGGCTGGTGGAGAACACGCCGCTGTTGGCCGACGAGGCCGCCGAGGTCAGCACCACGAAGTTGATGATGCTCGCCGCCGCCGGCAGGCCGGCCAGCACGAACAGCTCCACGAACGGGCTCTTGCCCGGTACCACGTCGCGCCATGGGGTCACCGCCATGATCGCGATCAGTGCCAGCACGTAGAACACGATGATCCGCACCGGGATCGAGTTGATCGCCCGCGGCAGGGTGCGCTCGGGGTTCTTCGCTTCAGCAGCCGTGGTGCCCACCAGCTCGATGCCCACGAAAGCAAAAACGGCAATCTGGAAACCGGCGAAGAAGCCCATCAGGCCGTTGGGGAACATGCCACCGTCGTTCCACAGGTTGGCCAGCTGGGCGGTGCGACCGCTGGGCGAGGTGAAGCCTGTGATGACCATGTACAGGCCGGTGGCGACCAGGCCGAGGATGGCGATGATCTTGATCAGGGCGAACCAGAATTCCATTTCGCCAAACATCTTCACGGTGACCAGGTTCAGCGACAGCAGCACGGCGACGCAAGTCAGCGCCGGTATCCACTGCGGTAGTTCGGGGAACCAGAACTGCGTGTAGGCTGCGATGGCGACCACGTCGGCAATGCCGGTGACCACCCAGCAGAACCAGTAGGTCCAGCCGGTGAAGTAGCCGGCCCAGGGGCCGAGCAGGTCGGCGGAGAAGTCGATGAACGACTTGTAGTTGAGGTTCGACAGCAGCAGTTCGCCCATGGCGCGCATGACGAAGAACAGCATGAAGCCGATGATCATGTAGACGAAGATGATCGATGGGCCCGCCAGGCTGATGGTCTTGCCCGAGCCCATGAACAGGCCGGTGCCGATGGCGCCGCCGATGGCGATCAGCTGGATGTGGCGGTTGGTCAGGTTGCGTTGCAGATGCTGGTCATCTGGCGTGGTGGGTTGAGTTTGCGTCATCAAGCTGCATTCCCTTGAAAGGTCAGTCTTCTTGTCAGAGGTAGCCGGTTAGGCTAACACGCTCGTGCCAGATAGGGGCGCGACAGATCGACTCGACTTTTGGGGTACAGTGTTTCTCCTGTTACGGCCCTTTCGCGGGTAAACCCGCTCCCACAGGTGCACCACAGGCTTCGAAACCTGTGGTGCACCTGTGGGAGCGGGTTTACCCGCGAAGAGGCCAGTGCAGGTTAAAACTCAGGCGGTCCAGCACCACAGGTGCACCACAGGCTTCGAAACCTGTGGTGCACCTGTGAGGGCGGGTTTACCCGCGAAGAGGCCAGTGCAGGTTAAAACTCAGGCGCTGGCCAGCACCACAGGTGCACCACAGGCTTCGAAACCTGTGGTGCACCTGTGGGAGCGGGTTTACCCGCGAAGAGGCCAGTGCAGGTTAAAACTCAGGCGGGCCAGCACCACAGGTGCACCACAGGCTTCGAAACCTGTGGTGTACCTGTGGGAGCGGGTTTACCCGCGAAGAGGCCAGTGCAGGTTAAAACTCAGGCGCTGGCCAGCACCCGACGGCGCCGGACCACCAGGCTATCCACCACCCACATCGCCACCATCGACACCCCCACCAGCGGGAACATCACGCCCAGCACCAGCATGACCCCCACCGCAGCCTTCCAGCGCGGCAGATCATGGCGCAGCGGCGGCACCCCCAGCCCACCTTCAGGCCGGCGTTTCCACCACATCACCAGCCCACTCACCGAACCCAGCAGGATCATCAGGCATACCAGCAGGATGATGATCTGGTTCAGCGGCCCGAACATCTTGCCCTCGTGCAGCATCACGCCAAGCTCGGTAGCACGGGCCACTGGGCTGTAGTCCTGCCAGCGCACATCGGCCAACACCTTGCCGGTGTACTGGTCGACATGCAGGGTGGCATCGTTGCGCGGGTCGTCGGCAAACACTGCAATGGTGTACACACCTTCTGCAGTGGTCGGCGCGGTGATGCTGTAGCCCGGCTCCACCTGGCGTGCAGTGGCGATGTCCTGCACCTGCTGCAGGCTCACCTGTGGCGCGGCAGGCGCACTGTCCATCATGTGATGCCCGGCATGCTCGGCATGAGCGCCGGATTGCGGCATGGGGGTGTTCTCCATCGCCCACGGCACGGTCTGGCGGTGGGCGTTGTTGAGCACGCGGGCCTCCTGGTCCGACGTGGGCACGTCATTCCACATGGCCGCCGGGAAGCGGTTCCACAGATCGGCGTACTGTTTGCCCCACATGCCGGTCCAGGTCATGCCGCTGACCAGCATCAGCAACAGCAGGGCAGCCCCCCAGAAGCCGGTCACCGCATGCAGGTCGCGCCAGAACACTCGGCCTTTTGCCGCGAAGCGTGGCCACAGCACACCGGCACCGTTGCGCCCGCGTGGCCACCAAAGGTACAAGCCCGACACCACCAGCACGATACCCCAGCCTGCGGCGAGCTCCACCAGGCGGTCACCGACCGTGCCGACCATCAGTTCACCGTGCAGGGCGCGGGCGATGGCCTGGAGGTTCTGCTTGCCGTCCTGCTCGCCAAGGATCTTGCCGCTGTACGGGTCGACGAACACGTTCAGTTCGCGGCCTGCGTCATGTACCACGAACTGTGCGCTGCGCTCGGCATTGATCGGCGGCAGGTACTGGCCGACATGGCCTTGCGGGTAAGCCTGGCGCACTTCGGCCAGCATCGTATCGGCGCCCTGGCGATGGTGGCCGGCTTCGACCACCATCAGGTCACGGTACAGCAGCGGGTCGAGCTGAGGCTTGAACAGGTAGATGATCCCGGTGATCGCCAACAGGATCATGAACGGGGCCACGAAAAGCCCCGCATAGAAGTGCCAACGCCAGGCCAGGTTATAGAAATTGACGCGTGTTCCTCTCATGGGAACCTCCTGTGTGACCAGCAGATGGGCGCAACCGAAGGTGCGCCCGTTGTTGTTGTCAGAAGCTGAAATCGACCTTGGTCCAGAAGGTCCTGCCTGGCTCGTTCACCGGCTGTGGATCACTGGCCGGGTAGCCGAGCCCGGCATTCCCGGCCAGGTTCAGGTGCTCGGCGTAGGCCTTGTCGAACAGGTTGTCGACCCCTGCGCTGAGCTTTAGGTTGTGGCTCACCTTGTAGGCGCCGTTGAGCGAGAACACGCCGAAGCCGGCGCTCTTGTCGAAGTCCTTGCCGACCACGTTGCCCTGGTTTTCGGCAATGCGGTTCTGCGCTGCCACCAGCCGCCACAGGGCTCCGGCGCTCCAGCTGTCGCGGCTGTAGGTCAGGCCCAGGCGGCTTTCCAGCGGTGGCATCTGCGGCAGTGCCTTGCCATCGCTGCTGTTCTTGCCCCAGGCATAGGCCAGGGTGGCGTCGGCCTTCCAGCGCTCGCTCAGTTTGTAGGCCGCACCCAGTTCACCGCCCATGATGCGGGCGTCGATGTTCTGCGCCTGGGTAGAGCTCATGCCCATCATCCCGGTGCGGTAGTCGAACAGGATGTAGTCACGAATCTGCCCGACGTAGCCCGATGCCCAAGCTTCCAGGCGCTCGTCGCGGTACTGGATACCGAAGTCGAGCTGCGTGGTCTTCTCGGGCTTGATGCTGTCGAAGGCATTCACCGAGCCGGCTGGGCCCTGGTCTGGGGAGAACAGCTCCCAGTAGTCAGGGAAGCGCTGGGCGTGGCCGAGGCCGATGTAGGTGGTAGCCGGCAGTGCTGCCAGGTCGTGTTCGTAGCGGACGAAGCCACTGGGCAGCGTGTCGGCGCGGGTGTTGCCGTTGGTGGCGCTGTCATCACGGAAGTCCCGAGCCGAGGCACGGTCCAGGCGGGCGCCGGTGATCAGGCGATCTTCACCGGTGGCGTACCAGGTCAGTTCGGCGAACGCACCGTAGTTGTGGAAATCGGCATCCTTTTCCCAGGGTTTGTCCTTGTAGGTGTCGATGCCCATGGCGCTGCGCGCGCGGTGCTCGTTGGTCTGCGCATCGATGCCGCTGACCAGCTGCACGTCTGCCCAGCGCCAGGTGGCCTTGATGCGTGCACCCAAGGTGCGGCGGTCGACGGCGGCGGCCATGGGGCCGGCCATCATGCCGGTGCCCGAGGGGGTACGCAGGCTGTAGTTGTCCATCACGTGGTCGGCGTAGTTGTAGTAGACCTGCGCCTCGACCTTGTCGAGCACCTCGCCCAGGTTGGACTTTTCAAAGCGCAGGCCCAGGCTTTCGCGCTTGAATTGCGCGCCGTCCATGCCACGGCCGGCATAGCGTGCCTCGCCGTCGCCCTTGCCTGCGGTGAGTTCGAGCAAGGTGTCCTGGTCGGGGGTCCAGCCCAGGGCCACATCGCCGTTCCATTTCTCCCAGCGCGAAGGCACGGTACCGCCATTGCCGTCGTCGTAATCGTCCGCGTGCGACTGATTGCCGACGAACCGCGCATAGCCCTGGCTGTTGCCGGCGGCAGCATCGAGCACCTTGTCGAAGCGGCCATTGGAGCCGGCCAGCAAGCTGGCGTTGACCCGGCTACCGAGGGTGCCGAACTTTTCCGGCTCGCGCTCGAAGAGGATCGTGCCTGCCGAGCCGCCTGGCCCCCAGATCACGCTTTGCGGGCCTTTGATCACGGTGAGGCGGTCGTAGGTTTCCGGTGCGATGTAGGAGGTCGGGGCATCCATGCGGTTGGGGCAGGCGCCGAGCATCACGCCGCCGTTGGTGAGAATGTTCAGGCGCGAGCCGAACATGCCGCGCAGCACCGGGTCGCCATTGGTGCCACCGGCGCGGATGGCCGAGAAGCCGGGGATGGTTTTCAGGTAATCGGCACCATCGCTGGCCGGCACTGGCTGGCGCGGGTCCTTGGGGTTGGTGACCACGGTCAGCGGCGAGCTCGGTGCAAGCGCAGTGATTACCGTCGGGCTCAGCTCGGCCTCGGGGCCTTCATGGCCAGGGTCTGCGGCCAGGGCCATGGGCGCGAGCAGCGAGCCGCACAGTGCGGCGAATGTCCCACGCAGGGAGGTGGCTAAAACAGGGGTGCAGCCGGACATAGTGATTCCAGTCGATCAGTCATGAGTGTGCGCGAAGCCTCCTGGCTCCGTGCGATAGCGGTGGTGTCAGACGCTGATCGAAAGGGGCGGCGCGCGGCTGCGCGCACCGGGGAACACGGCCTGCCGGGCATGGCCCTGGCGCGTGGGGGCAGGGATGAGGGTAGGGGCAACTGCGCTGGCGACGCTGAGCGGGCTGAGGGTTTGCGGTAAGGCGGGGCAGTTGAACAGCAGGCTGCAATAGCCACACTTTTCCCACATTACGTGCAGTTGGCCGTCGTCGCCGTGGCCTTGCTGGTTGTCGCTGGCATGGGCGTGGGCAGCCGGCATGGACATCGACATGTCCATCGGCATGCTCATGCCGGCGTGGTGGTCCATCGGCATCGATTGAGAAATCAATGGGCCGATGAAGATCATCCACATGGCGAACAGGCTCAGCCAGCCGCCACCGACGCGCCTGCGTTCAGGGCGGGTGGTACGGCTGAGGCTGTTGCGCGGCAGGCTCATGCTGGCGAGCGCCTGTCAGCGGGCGTCAGTGCGCGTGTTCGTGGGCCTGGGGCTGGTCCGCCGGCGCCTGTTTCTGTACGGCCACGTCGACGGTGATGTCGCCGGCCTTCTCGAAGTGCAAGGTCAGCGGGAAGCGCTTGCCGTCGGTGAGCAGGCTGCGGTCCTTGGGTTGCATCAGCATCACGTGGTAGGCGCTGGGGGCGAAGGTCAGGTCCTTGCCAGCGGGCACCACCACGCTCTGCACCTGCTGCATCTTCATGGCGCCGCTGGCGCTCATGGCATGCTCGTGCAGTTGCGCGTCATCGCTGATCGGGCTGTCGACGCTCAGCAGGCGGTCATCGGCCTTGCCGTTGTTGTGCACGACGAAATAGGCGGCAACGTTGGGTGCGTTGGGCGGTAGTTGCAGCGACCAAGGGTGGGCGATGTGCAGGTCGCCCACAGTGTATTCATGTGCGTTGGCGTAGGCGCCGGGCAGCAGCAGGGCAGCCAGTACGAGAGCTTGCTTGAGCATGGTGAGTCTCCGATCTGTTCAGGTTCAGGCAGACAGCGTGATGAACTCAGACCAGGGGAGAGGCACGGGGATTGAGCGCAGGCCATAGCTGGCGCGGCGTGGGCTGGTAATCAATCAGCGGCGGTGCATGCCCGGCCAGCCGTGTGGGCGGGTTGTGCAGTTGCGGCGGGTAACCCGGCAGGGCCAGCAGCGGTGAGGCGCCCGAACAGCACCAGCAGTGCTGCATGTTGGAGTGCTGATCGCTTTGCGTGCCTAGGTCGATCTTGGCCAGGGCCTGGACATCGGCCTTGGCCTTGCCGGCCAGGCTGGAACAGAAAGCCCCCCACAGCAGCTGCTCTGCCGGGCCCTTGGGCGCAGCAGAAGACAGCGGCATGGCCAGCAGGTTGAACAGCACTGCAAGGCAGGCTATCCAGGCAATGTGCCGACGTGGGGGCATGGAGAGATCCGGTCAGGAATCGTGGGCGGTATTGTAAGGCGGAGTATAGGTAAAAATGACGGGGTGCGGTGAAGTGACGCAGGCGGGGGCTGCGAGGCAGCCCCGGCCATGTTCAAGCCTTGTTGCGGCCCATCAGGCCACGCACGGTCTCCTGCAGGTCCGCTGGCAGCACCACGACCTTGGCATTGCTGCTGTTGGCCAGGTTCTCCATGGCCCCTACATAGCGCTCACCCAGCAGGTACATGGCCGGCACGGTCTCGTTGCCGACCGCTTCCTTGACCAGCGAGATCGCCCGCGCCGAAGCCTCGGCCAGGTTGATCTGCGCCTCGGCATCCAGTTTGGCCGACTGCAGGCGCGCTTCGGCTTCGAGGATTGCTGCCTGCTTGGCGCCTTCGGCGCGGGTCACGTCGGCTTTACGCTCACGCTCGGCGGCTGCCTGGCGCTCCATGGCCAGCTGCATGTTCTGCGAAGGCTTGATGTCCTGGATCTCCACCGAGCGCACGGTCACGCCCCAGTCTTCGGTCTGCTCGGACATTGCCTCGCGCAGGCGCGCCTTGATCTGCTCACGGCTAGACAGTGCTTCGTCCAGGTCCATCGCACCGACGATGGCGCGCAGCGAGGTCATGGTCAGGCTGGTGACGGCGAACGAGAAGTTCTGCACGCCATAGGAGGCCTTCTGCGGGTCGACCACCTTGGCGAAGCACAAGGCGTTGGCGACGATCACCGCGTTGTCCTTGGTAATGATTTCCTGTTCCTGCACGTCGAGGATGATGTCTTTGGTCGGCAGGCGATAGGCGACCACGTCCATGTACGGGATAACGATGTTCAGGCCGGGTTTGAGTGTGCTGTGGTAGCGGCCCAGGCGCTCGACGATCCACTCTTCGCCCTGGGGCACGATACGCACGCCCTTGAATACTGTGATCAGGACAAACAGGGCGATGGCGCCGACGACGATGAGACTGGTCATGATGCAAACTTCCTTTTAATTGCCACTTCAGGCCCTGACGACCCGGGCGGTGTTGCCTTCGATGGTGACGAGCCGCACGCGCTCGCCGGCGGGGATGTCGCCGTCGGCGACGCAGGTCCATTCTTCGTTGCCGAGCAGCGGCTTCTGAAAGCGCACGCGGCCTTTCTGGAATTGCGAGACGCTGCTGGTCAGCAGCCCGACTTCACCGATCACGCTGTCAGCGGTCCAGCGCACGTCGGGTTGTTTGCGTTTGAACAGCTTGAACCAGAGGACCGTGGTCACCGAGGAGAACAGCACCCACAGCAGCACCTGCATGTCCAGTTGCAGGGCGGGGGCTGCCAGGGCGATAAGCGAGACCAGCACGGCACCGATGCCGAACCAGATGATGAAGAACGTGGGCAGTACCAGTTCGAGCAGGATCAGGCCGATGCCGAACACCAGCCAGACCCACCATTGCATTTCCATATGAGTCACGCCTTCCGGGGGGGAGGGCCTGAGTTTACGGCAGCGAAGCGGCACAGGGCCACTTCACGGCGTGCAGGAATAATCTGAAACGGCTGTAAGCACTTGAGCGGTGGATGTGAACGCACGATCCACCGCAGGCAAAGTTGGGCGCTTCAGAATCAGCACCGGCACCCCTTGCTCCCTGGCCACCTCGAGTTTCGGCTCGGTCGCCACGCTGCCGCTGTTCTTGCTCACCAGCACATCGATTCGACGCCGTTCGAACAGTGCCCGCTCGTCTTCGATCTGAAACGGCCCACGTGCGCCGATCACCTCGCAACGTTCATTGCCAGGGCAGGCTTCCAGCGCCCGCAGGGTCCAGAACTGCTCCGGCGGAATCTCTTCAAGATGCTGCAGCGGCTCGCGACCCAGGGTGAACAATGGCCGCCGAAACGGCTTGAGCGCCTCGATCAGCCCAGCCCAGTCTTCCACCTCACGCCAATCGTCCCCCGGCTGTGCCTGCCAGGCCGGGCGGCGCAAGGCCCAGCAGGGAATGCCGGCTGCCTGCGCGGCGCTGGCAGCGTTACGGCTGATCTGTGCGGCATAGGGGTGGGTGGCGTCGATCAGCAGGGTAATGCCGGCTTCACGCAGGTAGGCGGCCAGGCCCTGTGCACCGCCATAGCCACCAACCCGCACCTGGCAGGCCAGGTCCTGCGGCACGCGGCCAATACCGGCCAGGCTGTAGATGTGCTCGGGGCCGAGCTGGCGGGCGATGGCCAGCGCTTCGGTGACACCGCCGAGCAGGAGGATGCGGGGCGTCATTGCACACCGGCCTTGCCGACGATGCCGCCCTGGCGGTCGATGGCAAATACTTCGACGTGCACCTGGGTCGGCACCACGCTGCGGGCAAAAGCCAGGGCATGGGCGCACACCGCATCGCCCAAGGCGATACCAGCGGCGTGTGCCAAGGCCAAGGCTTGCTGGCTGGTGTTGGCGGCAATGATCGCTGCTTGCAGCTCGGCGTCGGCGCCGATGTCCGCTGCCCAGCCGGCCAGTTGCGGCAGGTCGATGCTCGAATGTCGGCTGTGCAGGTCCATGTGGCCGGCCGCCAGCTTGCTGATCTTGCCGAAACCACCGCACAAGGTCAGGCGTGGCACTGGCACTTTGCGCACGTGCTTGAGGACGGCACCGACGAAATCGCCCATCTCGATCAGGGCGATTTCGGGCAAGTTGTAGACCTGGCGCATGGTGTCTTCACTGGCGTTGCCGGTGCAGGCTGCGATATGGGTGTAGCCATTGGTGTGGGCGACATCGATGCCCTGGTGGATCGAGGCGATATAGGCCGAGCAAGAGAAGGGCCGCACGATGCCGCTGGTGCCGAGGATCGACAACCCACCAAGGATGCCCAGGCGCGGGTTCATGGTCTTCAGCGCCAGCGCCTCACCCCCTTGCACATTCACCGTGACCTCGAAACCGCCCGGGTAGCTGCAGGCGTCGGCCAACTGCTGCAAATGCTCGCTGATCATCCGCCGAGGGACTGGGTTGATGGCGGGCTCACCCACTGCCAGCACCAGGCCGGGGCGGGTGACGGTACCGACGCCAAGGCCTGCGACGAAGCGTATGCCAGGTTGTTCCTGCAAGCGGATCTGGCTGTAGAGCAGGGCGCCGTGGGTGACGTCCGGGTCGTCGCCGGCATCCTTGAGGGTGCCCGCTTCGGCGCGCTCGCCGACCAGGCGGCAGAACTCCAGGCGCATCTGCACCACCTTGCCCTTGGGCAGGGTGATGTCCACGGCGTCGTCGCACTGGCCGGTCAGCAGCAGCTTTGCAGCCGCGAGGCTGGTGGCGGTGGCGCAGCTGCCGGTGGTCAGGCCGCTGCGCAGGGGCGCGGGTTGCTCGTGGGTTTCTTCACGCATCGAGGGGTTTCACCACGTCGAGCAAGGTGATCGGCAACGCCTGGCGCCAGGTATCGAAGGCGCCCAAGGGCTGGGCCTGGGCGATATGGATGCGGGTAAGCTCGCCGCCATGCTGTTCACGAAAATGCGCCAAGGCCAGTTCGCTTTGCAGGGTGACCGCATTGGCCACCAGCCGCCCGCCGGGGCGCAAGCGTTCCCAGCACAGGGGCAGCACGCCTTCGCGGGTGACGCCGCCACCAATGAAAATGGCATCCGGGCGTTCGAGCTCGGCGAGGGCTTCGGGGGCTTTGCCACGAACCAGTTGCAGGCCGGGGACACCCAGGGCATCGCGGTTGTATTCGATGAAGCCCTGGCGGCCTTCGTCGGCTTCGATGGCCAGGGTGCGGCAGGCCGGGTGGGCGCGCATCCATTCGATACCGATCGAGCCACAACCGGCGCCCACGTCCCAGAGCAGTTCGCCGGGCTGCGGCGCCAGGCGCGCCAGGGTAATGGCGCGCACGTCGCGCTTGGTCAGTTGCCCGTCATGGCGGAAGGCGCTGTCCGCCAGCCCGGGCACACGCGACAGGCGCACGGCATTCGGGCTGGCCAGGCATTCGATGGCCACCAGGTTGAGGTCGGCGACTTCAGCGGCGGGCCAGTCATCGGCGCTGGCGCAAAGGTGCCGCTCGGCCGCGCCACCGAGGTGTTCCAGTACGTGCAGGCGGCTGGGCCCGAAGCCGCGCTCGCGCAGCAGTGCAGCGATGGCCGCAGGGCTATCGCCATCGTTGCTCAGCACCAGCAGGCGCTGGCCGCTGTACAGGTGCGCATTGAGCGCCGCCAGCGGGCGTGCGACCACCGACACCACGTGCACGTCCTGCAGCGGCCAGCCCAGGCGCGCGGCGGCCAGGGCGCAGGAGGAGGGCATCGACAGCACCTGCATTTCTGCGGCCGGTACCTGCCGCGCCAGGCTGGCGCCTACGCCGTAGAACATCGGGTCACCGCTGGCCAGCACGCAGACCGGCTCACCGCGCAGGGCCAGTACCGGGGCGAGAGAGAACGGCGTTGGCCAGTCCTGCCGCTGTGCGCCGATGCAGCGCGGCAACAGGGCCAGTTGTCGCGGGCTGCCGATGATCCGCGAGGCGCCCAGCAGGGCGCGCCGGGCCTGCTTGCCCAGGCCGCTGAAGCCGTCTTCGCCGATGCCTACTACTGTCAGCCAGGGGGTCATTGCTACCTCTTTGGGATCTGGGGCTGCTGTGCAGCCCATCGCGACACAAGGCCGCTCCTACAGGGGGCGGTGTTTCCTGCAGAAGCGGCCTTGTGTCGCGATGGGGCGCACAGCGCCCCCAAAATTTCTGCTCAATCGCTGTTGATGCTCGACCACCGGCTTTTCATGCCGCCGGACAAAGCAGGCATAATACCGCGCCTTCTACACTCAAGCGCATTTTCAGCGATTGCCGGACGCCCCTTTGACGCCAGCCAACACGCCCGTAGCCTCACTCCGTCCCTCGGCCTGCCCGGGGTTGTGGCGCATCGTCAGCGCCCGTGACGGTGGCATATGCCGTATCAAGCTGCCCGGCGGCTTGCTGCTGGCCGACCAGGCCGAGGCGGTGGCGGCGGCAGCCGAGCGCTTCGCCGGCGGAGTGATCGAGGCCACCAACCGTGGCAACCTGCAGATCCGTGGCATTGGCAGCGATCATGCGGGGCTGGTCGAATGCCTGTTGGCTGCAGGGCTCGGGCCACGTGATGCGGCCAGCGACGATGTGCGCAACCTGATGCTCAGCCCGCTGGCCGGGCATGACCCGGCCATGCTGCTTGATGTCCGTCCGTTGGCCGGGCAAATCCTCGACCTGCTGCAAGGCACGTCGCGCTTCCATCAGCTGTCGGCCAAGTTCGCCGTGCAACTGGACGGTGGTGAAGGCGTGGCAATGCTCGAACACCCCCACGACCTGTGGCTCTCGGCACTGCGCCTGGAGCAGCGTGACTGGCTGGCATTCGGCCTGGCCAGCTGCCCGGCCGACGGCCAGGTAATGGGCGCAGTGCCGCTGGAGCAAGGGTTGGGGCTGGTGCGTGCGGTGCTCGATCGCTTCCTCGATCTGGCCAGCCCTGAACAGTCGCGCATGCGCCAGTTGCTGCAAGATTGCCCGGCGGATGCGTTCATCAACGGCCTCGGCTTGCAGATCCGCCGCGATGCGGCCGTGCTCGAGTGGCAACGCAAAGTCAGCCAAAGCCCATGGCTGGGTGCCGTGACGCAACAGCAGGGCATGGCGTTGGGCGTAGCGCCGCCGCTGGGCCGGCTGTCGCCCGCCATGTTGCGCGGGGCTGCCCGGGTGGCCTGGCAGTGGGGTGACGGCAGCCTGCGCCTGAGCCCGTGGCAAAGCCTGATGCTGACCAACATCGCCGCTGCCGGCCTCGACCAGGCCCGTGTCGAGCTATCGGCGCTGGGCCTGCTTTGCCAGCCTGCCGAGCCCTTGGCGCGCATGGTCGCCTGCACTGGCAGCAGTGGCTGCGCCAAGGGCCAGGCCGAGACCAAGGCCGATGCCGTCGAGCTGGCGGCGCTGCTGGGCAGTGGCGCGCCAGTAAGCGTGCACCTTTCCGGCTGCCCGCGTTCCTGTGCCGTGGCCCATGTCGCCGCGGCCACTTTGCTGGCCCGTTCACCGGGCCGCTATGACCTCTATTTGCGTGACGCGCACCTGCCGGGCCTGGGAGCCCTGCGCGGCACCGACCTTACCTTGAATGAAGCAGGCGCCATGCTCGCCCTGCCGACGGAGCACCTTGATGATTGACTACATCCGCGATGGTCAGGAGATCTATCGCAATTCCTTCCGGATCATCCGCGAGGAAGCCCGGCTCGAGCGGATTCCCGCAGACCTGGAAAAGCTCGCCGTGCGCGTGATTCATGCCTGCGGCATGGTCGATGCCATCGACGGCCTGCAGTTTTCCGCAGGTGCTGGCCGTGCCGGTCGTGAAGCCTTGGCCCATGGCGCGCCGATCCTCTGCGATGCACACATGGTTGCCGAAGGCATCACCCGTGCGCGCCTGCCCGCCAATAACCAGGTGATCTGCACCCTGCGCGACCCAAGCGTGCCAGGCCTGGCCAAGGACGCCGGCAACACCCGTTCTGCCGTGGCCCTGGAGCTTTGGCGCCCGTACCTGGAAGGCAGCGTGGTGGTGATCGGCAATGCCCCGACCGCGCTGTTCTACCTGCTGGAGATGCTCGATGCCGGTGCACCTAAACCTGCGCTGATTCTCGGTTTCCCGGTCGGCTTCGTGGGTGCCGCCGAGTCCAAGGCGATGCTTGCCGCCGACAGCCGCGGCGTGCCGTTCGTGATCATGCAGGGCCGCCTGGGCGGTAGCGCGATGGCCGCTGCCGCGGTCAATGCCCTGGCCACGGAGGTGGAATGATGGCGCCGCGCGGACGTCTTCTAGGCCTGGGCGTAGGCCCCGGCGACCCTGAACTGATCACCGTCAAGGCGTTGCGCCTGCTGCGCGAGTCGCCCGTGGTGGCGTATTTCGTGGCCAAGGGCAAGCGCGGCAACGCCTTCGGTATCATCGAGGCCCACCTGCAAGCCGAGCAGACCCTGCTGCCGCTGGTGTACCCGGTGACCACCGAGGTGCTGCCTGCGCCACTGTCCTACGAGCAGGTGATCAGCGATTTCTACGATGAGGCTGCCGTGCAGGTGGCCGAGCATCTGGATGCCGGTCGCGATGTGGCCGTCATCTGCGAAGGTGATCCGTTCTTCTACGGCTCCTACATGTACTTGCACGACCGCCTGGCCCAGAAGCATGAGGCCGAAGTGGTCCCGGGCGTCTGCTCGATGCTCGGCGGCGCCTCGGTATTGGGCGCGCCGCTGGTGTATCGCAACCAGAGCCTGTCGGTGCTGTCGGGCGTGCTGCCTGCCGAAGCGCTCAAGCGCCGCCTGGCAGATGCCGATGCGGCTGTGATCATGAAGCTGGGCCGCAACCTCCCCAAGGTACGCCAGGTGCTGGGCGAACTGGGCCTGGACGGGCGCGCGTTGTATGTCGAGCGGGCGACCATGGCCAACCAGAAGATCGTGCCGCTGGATCAGGTAGACCCGCAGTCGTCGCCATACTTCTCGCTGATCATCGTGCCGGGGGAAAAATGGCAGGGCTGAACAGTCAACAGGCGCCGGCCATCGTCATGCTTGGGGCCGGCAGCCTGGTCACGGCGCAGCGTATCCAGCAGCGTTATCCACAGGCGATGATTCATGGCCTGCGTGGCCGGGTCGAGGGCGCCGATCAGTATTACGACGGATTCGGCGATACCCTGCGCGCGCTGTACCAGCAGGCCACGCCGATCATCGCGCTGTGCGCAGCCGGTATCGTCATCCGCAGCCTGGCCAGCCTGCTCGATGAGAAAGGTGCAGAGCCGCCCGTACTGGCCGTGGCCGAGGACGGTAGCGCGGTGGTGCCGCTGTTGGGTGGCCTGAGCGGGGTCAACGTCATGGCGCGTGAACTCGGCGAGGCGCTGGGTGTGGCAGCAGCGATCACCACCAGCGGTGAACTGCGCTTCGGCACCTGCCTGCTCAACCCGCCAGAAGGCTATGCCCTGGCGGACCTGGAGCAGGGCAAGCGTTTTGTCTCTGATCTGCTGGCCGGTGAAAGCGTGCGTATCGAGGGCGATGCGCCCTGGCTTGCACAGGTGCAACTGCCGGCCAGTGACGCGGCCCGGCGTACCATCCATGTCGGCTGTGACGCACGGGAGGCCAGCCGTGATGAGTTGCTGATCCACCCGCGGTCCGTGGTGGTGGCTCTGGCTGCAGGCGGCCCCGGGCTGGCCGAGCAGGTGCGTGGCGCCTTGCGTGAGGCCGGTATCGCCGAGCCCTCGCTGGCTTGCCTGCTGGTCGCCGATCAGGCGATGGCCGAGCCTTCCTTGCACGAGGCCGCAGCGGAACTGGGCGTTGTGCTGCGCTTTGCGGCAATGAACGGCACGCTGGCCAGCATGGTGGCCGAGGCTTTGCCCGAAGCCCGCCTGGTCGAGCGGCCGGGCCTGGTCATCGCATCGGCCGCACTGCCGGTCGACACGGCTCGCCTGGGTCGCAAGCGTGGCCGCCTGGCGGTGATCGGCCTGGGGCCTGGTGCTGCCGAGCTGATGGTGCCGGCGGTAAAGGCCGAGCTGGCGCGTGCCGAGGACATTCTCGGCTACGAGACCTACGTGCGCATGGCGGGGCCGTTCCGTGATGATCAGGTGCAGCACTGCACCGACAACCGTGAAGAGATGCAGCGTGCCCGGCATGCCTTCGAACTGGCGGCCCAAGGCCGTTCGGTGGTTGTGGTGTCTTCGGGCGACCCGGGTGTGTTCGCCATGGCGGCGGCGGTGCTCGAAGCCCTGCATGAGGCGAGCGACCCCGCGTGGCACCGCGTCGACCTTGAAATCCTGCCGGGCGTCTCGGCTTCGCTGGCGACCGCCGCCCAGGCCGGTGCGCCGCTGGGGCATGACTTCTGCGTGATGTCGCTGTCGGACAACCTCAAGCCTTGGTCGATCATCGAAAAGCGCCTGGACCTGGCGGCCCAGGCGGATCTGGTGCTGGCCTTCTACAACCCGATCTCCAGATCCAGGCCGCATCAGCTCGGTGTGGCGCTGGAGGTGGTGCGCAGGCACCGCAAGGGGAGCACGCCGGTAGTACTTGGTCGCGACATTGGTCGGCCCGGGCAGACGCTCAAGGTCGTCACCTTGGCAGAGCTGCAGCCAGACATGGTCGACATGCGCACCATGGTGCTGGTCGGCTCGTCGCTGACCTGTACCTTCGCGCGCGCCGATGGTGGGCTCTGGGCGTACACGCCGCGCTGGTACGGTGCCAAGCCCTGATAGGCCGGAAGTGTTACACGGCAGGCAGCGCCCGTCGTGACAGGTAGGTTTGCAGCTGGAGTTCGAAAGACTCCGACTGCACACCATCCTGGAGATACAGCAATGACCGAGAACGCAGAAAAGCAAACCCTTCAACTACTGGCCGACCAGAACCTGTTCGTTTCACTGACGAGGTTCCCGAAACAGTACGGGAGGCGGGCAGGAGTTGCCATGCACTGGCCAACCAGGCTGCGAACAAAAAGCAACACCCGACCCGGCAGACCGAAGCCTGGTTCGATGAGTACCTGAGGATCATGGGGGCAACCGGTTGGACCACCCTAAAGTATGAAGTGAACAAGGTCACTGAAACCGGGGCATACGTGGAAATGAGCAACCTGCTGGGGCAGGGGCTGCAGGCGGCGTATGGTGCGTCTACCGGTGATATCAAGCAAAGCATCAAGGACCTTGGCGGGGCGATTGTGGAGGCGTTGAAAGATGCCGAGACCATCAAGTTGCTGGATATCCGAAGCCGCGAAGATGATCGGGTAAGTATCAGCGTATGCAAATGCTCCCAATCAGCTGGCGGGGAAGTGGTCATGCTGGTTTGTGCATTACAGAGCGATGAACTGCCCAACCGCAAAGGTGAAACGCTACTGGGCAGGTGGGAGCACAAGGGCACTGTGACTTACGCCTGTGCCGCAGCGTTGAGCTTCAGCAAGCGACAGTATGAAGGTGCACGTGATTTGATCGACCAGAAGCTCAATAGCGCTGCACGCCAGATTCTGGCTGAAATCGACCTTTGACCCTCAACGCAGGGGGGTGTCGCCCTGGCTGACACCGTCCAAGCCGACTTGCGCTTCAAGGACGTCTGCCCATGACTGATTCGAGCTCAGCAATGGCCTGTGGCAAGGCTGTCGAAACCAGCCTCCTGCCGTTCGCCGCAAATGTCGATAGCGAGGCCCGTGAAGACATTCTGCTGGTGATCCGCTTCGCACATGCCGTGGCCACTCAGGAAAAGACTGAGGGCCTGAACCCCGACTGGTTCAACAATTACCGACGCAAGCTGCAATTCCTTGGCTGGGATGCCACGCCACCACCGCTGTTCCAACAGCCAGTTGCTTTGCGTCAGCAGGTCATCGAGATGACATTGCAGCAGATCGGGCAGGTGGGCTCGCCCGAGCACCTGCAAGAAGCCGAACGCTTTGTGCTGGGCCTGCAAAAGGACCGTGAACTGATGGGGCGGGTTGAAACCCGAATGAGGGAAAACAACACGATACAGTTTCAGCTGATGCCTTGTGTGCGTCGCTCGGGGGACTACTACGAAATGGTGTTGTACCAGATGCAGTTGCTTGCACTGGAATCCACCCAGCACTTCCTCTTCGTCAAAGGTGATTTGGGCATGACGCTGACAGGGCAGAGTACCGAATTGATCCGTTTCAACTTGCGGCTGTTCCGTGAGCAATTCAAGCTAAAAATACTAGCGGGCGTTAGTTCGGCAGCGCATCAGCAGATTCTCGATATCCAGCTCTAGGGCACCAGGTAGCCCTTGATCCCGGTGAAGATGATCTGCGCCGCCAGGGCGCAGACGAACAGCCCCATCAGACGGCTGACGATTTGCAGGCCCTGGTCACCGAGCAGTTTTTCGATGCTGTGCGAGAGGTACAGCACCAGGCCTACGGTAAAGCTGGCCAGCGCGATGCTGACGATGGCCAGCAGCTTTTCGTCCCAGTGTGGCTGGCCCACGCCCATGACCAGCAGTGCACCAATGGTGCCGGGGCCCACGGTGAGCGGAATGGTCAGCGGCACGATGGTCACGTCCTGCTGCACGTTATCGGCCTGCACGGCCGGTTTGCCCTGGGCCATGCCCAACGCCGAGATGAACAGCACGCTGCCGGCACCGATTCGGAAGGCGTCGGCAGTGATCCCGAAGATGCCGAAGATCACCCGCCCGAACAGATAGAGCAGCACGCTGGCCACCAGGGCGGCGAAGGCGACCTTCCAGGCCAGTTGTTTGCGCTCTTTGCTGGAATGACCGCGCGTCAGGCTGATAAAGCACGACAGCACGAAGAACGGGCTGTAGAGCACCAGCATCTTCAGGTAGACACTGAACAACTCATGGAGCATGGGATGATCCTTGAGGGATAAGGGTTGTGTGTAGGAGCGGCCTTGTGTCGCGAAAGGGCCGCAGAGCGGCCCCGGCAATTTCGGCAGCGAAGCTGAAAACCTGGTACCGCTACGCACCCCTTTCGCGACACAAGGCCGCTCCTACACTGAGCGACCGGTTTGATCACTAGGTGTGCGCAGGGTCTGCCTTGGCTTCGCGTTGGTTGGCCCAGTACTGGATCAACTCGCGCAACTGCGACAGCTCCACCGGCTTGGCCATGTGCCCGTCCATGCCGGCCAGCCGCGCGCGTTCCTTGTGCTCTGCCAGTATATGCGCGGTGAGCGCCACCACCGGGGTGCGTTGGCGCTGGTTGCTGGTTTCCCAGGCACGCAGCTGCTGGGTCGCGGAGAAACCGTCCAGCACCGGCATTTCGCAGTCCATCAGCACCAGGTCGTAACGCTGCGCCTTCATCGCCTGCAAGGCCTCCTCGCCGTTGCTGGCGGTATCGGGCTCCAGGTTGAGCTTGCCAAGCATGCCGCGGATGACCTTGGTCGAGATGCTGTTGTCTTCGGCCACCAGTACGCGGAAGTCGTTCGGCAACTCAAGCACACCAGGTGCGCCGGGCAGCGGCGCCGGGACGGCCTGCTCGCGGCCGCGCTGAGCCAGTTCTTCGGCCAGGGTGGTCTTCAGCGTATAGCCGGCCACCGGCTTGGCGAGAATGCGCTTGACCCCGGCATTGCGCGCGATGACCTTGCTGGGCGCGTTACTGATGCCGGTGAGCATCACCACCAGGATGTCGTGGTTCAGGCTCGGGTCTTCCTTGATCTTGGCCGCCAACTGCATGCCGGTCATGCCGGGCATGTTCTGGTCGAGCAACACGGCGTCGAAGTAGTCGCGCAGGTGCGCCTTGGTGCGCAGCAGGGCCAATGCTTCCTTGCCGGACGGCACCGCACTGACATTCATGCCCCAGGCGCTGCACTGCTGCACCAGCACCTTGCGACAGGTGTCGTTGTCGTCCACCACCAGCACCCGGGCGTCGCGCAGTGGGCCGTCGAGGTCTGCCGGCGGCTGCTCAAGGCGTGACGGGTCGAGCGGCAAGGTCAGCCACAGGGTGTTGCCCATGCTGGTACTGCTCTTGATGCCGAACTCACCTTGCATCAGGCCGATCAGCTGCTTGGCGATAACCAGCCCAAGGTGGCCGCCGAGCTTGTTGCTGGAGAGGAAGTGGTGGCTATGCAGTTCGGCCTGCAGCAGGGCTTCGCGCTCGGCTGCTGGCAGCGGCTCGCCACTGTCCTGCACGGCGATGCGCAGGCGGGGGATTTCGCCACGCTGGTCCAGTGCCACCACCAGCAGGATCTCGCCCTGCGAGGTGTTCTTGAGGGCATTTTCCAGCAGGCTCGACAGCGCCTGGCGCAGGCGTGTCGGGTCGCCACTGATGACCCGCGGCACTTGCGGCTGGGTGAAACTGATCAGCTCGATGTTCTGCTGCTCGGCCTTGGCGCGGAAAATGTTCAGGCAGTCTTCGATCAGGGCGTTGAGGTCGAATTGCACGTCATCCAGTTCGATCTGCCGGGATTCGAGCTTGGAGATGTCGAGAATCTCGTTGATCAGTGTCAGCAGCTCGTTGCCGGCACTGTGGATGGTCTGTACATAGTCGCGTTGCTTGACCGACAGCGGAGTGCCGAGCAGCAGCTCGGTCATGCCCAGCACGCCGTTCATGGGGGTGCGGATTTCGTGGCTGATCTTTGCCAGGAACTCCGCCTTGGCGTTGATCTCGGCGTCGCTGGCAGCCAGGGCACGGCTGGCGCTGAAGCGTTCTTCGCTCATGCGCCGCAGGCGCTCACTGACGGCCAGGTTGAGCAGCAGGCCACTGGCCACGGTCATGCCCAGAAGGATGCACAGCAGCCAGGGCGTCGAGGCACGAGTCAGGCCGAGCAGGGCGGGCAGCAGCACCAGGCCGCCAAGGTTGAACACCAGCATGGCGATGGTGAACAGCCGTGCAGGCGCATAGCCCTTGTACCAGTGGTAGCTGCTGGCCAGCAGCATGGTCACGCTGCCGATGGCCAGCAGGGCATAGGTCATCAGGTTGAGTGGCAGGGTGTCGACGAACAGCAGGATCAGCCCGCTGACCGCCGCGACCAGCATCTCGCCCTGCAGCAGGCGGTTGAGCCGCGGTGAGTTGCAGGGTGAGAAGAAATGCTGGGTGAAATACAGCCCCGACAGCCCTGCCAGCACCAGGGTCAGGTAGGCGGCCGGGGTTTGTGCGCTGTGCCACAGGTGCCACCAAGGGCCGCTGAGGTTGAGCAGGATCAGGCCGCTGAGCATCATCAGGCCGTGATACAGGGCCAGATACAAGGTGGTGCTGGAGCGGGTGTAGAGGAAGCGGATCAGGTTGTGCAGGATGAGCATCACCAAGCCGCCGAACAGCATGCCGAACAGCAATGGCTGGCTATGGTCGGACGCGGCTACCGCTGCGGACTCCAGGCTGATGGCCGGGCGCAGTTGGTGCTCCGAGACCAGGCGCAGGTAGATGTCCAGTGGATGCTGGCTGTTGGGCAAGGGTAAAACGTGGTCGCTGCCGCGCAGGGTCGGGCTGGCGTTGCCGGCCTGGCGCCCATGGTGCAGTTGGCGCAGCAGCCTGTCGCCATCCAGGGCATAGAGGTCGAGGCGGGACAGGTCGGGGGCGAAGATGCGCAGCAGTTGCTCTTGATCGCCCGGTTCCAGGCGGTAGTGCAACCACAGGGCCTGTTCGGCCGGTGCGGCATCGAGCTCGGCAAGGGTGGTTGGGCTGAACTGGCTGCGGTAGCGGTCGGAGCGCACGTCGCTCAACTGCAGGTTGGCCTGTTCATCGAGCAGAACGGACCAGCCTCCGCCTTGTTCGGCCGAAGCCGGGAACAGGCAGAGCAAAGTCAGCAAGCTGACGATCAGAGCTGTGGCAATCCGAAGCCGACGCACTACGAGATCCCTTCCTAGCCGATATGCCAGATACTAACTATGCGCGGCGCGCCAAGCCGAAGGCAAGGCCCCGCAGGGCCCTGTCGACGAGCCGGATACCGCAGGCGCAAAGTGCCTTGGCGTGCTGCGGCAACCCGGTACAACTTACTGCTGGTGTTCACCGCGCTCGCGGGCAATGGCCCGGTAGCCGATGTCGGTGCGGTAGAAACTGCCGTTCCAGCTCACTTCCTTGGCCAGGCGGTAAGCCTGTTGCTGGGCATCGGCAACGCTCGCACCCATGGCGGTGGCACAGAGCACGCGGCCGCCGTTGGTGACGACCTGGCCGTCTTTGAGCGAAGTGCCGGCATGGAACACCTTGCCTTCGATCTTGGCCGCAGCATCCAGGCCGTTGATCACGTCACCCTTGGCGTAGTCGCCCGGGTAACCGCCTGCAGCCAGCACCACGCCCAGGCTCGGGCGAGGGTCCCACTGCGCTTCGACCTTGTCCAGGGCCTTGGCGAAGGCGGCTTCGACCAGCAGCACCAGGCTCGACTCCAGGCGCAGCATGACCGGCTGGGTTTCAGGGTCGCCGAAACGGCAGTTGAACTCGATGACCTTGGGGTTGCCCGCCTTGTCGATCATCAGGCCGGCATACAGGAAGCCGGTATAGACGTTGCCTTCTTCGGCCATGCCACGCACGGTCGGCCAGATCACCTGGTCCATCACGCGCTGGTGAACGTCCGGGGTGACCACTGGGGCTGGCGAGTAGGCGCCCATGCCGCCGGTGTTCGGGCCGGTATCCTGGTCGCCGACGCGCTTGTGGTCCTGGCTGGTGGCCATTGGCAGCACGTTGTGGCCGTCGACCATGACGATGAAGCTGGCTTCTTCGCCGTCGAGGAATTCTTCGATGACCACGCGCGAACCGGCTTCGCCAAAGGCGTTGCCGGCCAGCATGTCACGTACGGCGGCTTCGGCTTCTTCCAGGGTCATGGCGACGATCACGCCCTTGCCCGCAGCCAGGCCGTCGGCCTTGATCACGATCGGTGCGCCTTTTTCCTGCAGGTAGGCCAGGGCCGGCTCGATCTCGGTGAAATTCTGGTAGTCGGCAGTGGGGATCTTGTGACGCGCCAGGAAGTCCTTGGTGAAGGCCTTGGAGCCTTCCAGCTGGGCTGCGCCCTTGGTCGGGCCGAAGCAGTCCAGGCCGCGGCTGCGGAACAGGTCGACCACGCCGATCACCAGGGGGGCTTCAGGGCCGACGATGGTCAGGTCGACGTTCTTTTCGGCGAAGTCAGCCAGTTGCTCCAGAGCGCAGACGTCGATGGCGACGTTCTCGCACTTGGCTTCGATGGCGGTGCCGGCGTTGCCCGGGGCAACGAAGACTTTCTCGACGCGTGGGTCCTGGGCGACTTTCCAGGCCAGGGCGTGCTCGCGGCCGCCGCTGCCGATGATCAAAACTTTCATGTCAAAACCTCTGTTTGGCGGTGAACCTCGCCCCCGTGTAGGCGCGGCCTCGTGTCGCGAAAGGGCCGCAGAGCGGCCCCGGGATTTCTGCTGTGTTGCAAAAACCGGGGGGCTGCTGCGCAGCCCTTTCGCGACACCAGGCCGCTCCTACCGGGGGCCGAGGTTCGCCCGACCGGCTTAATTAGTGGCGGAAGTGGCGCATGCCGGTGAAGACCATGGCGATACCGGCTTCATCAGCAGCAGCAATCACCTCGGCATCACGCATCGAGCCACCCGGCTGGATCACGGCGCTGATACCCACTTTAGCCGCATTGTCGATACCGTCACGGAACGGGAAGAACGCGTCCGAAGCCATGACCGCACCTTGCACTTGCAAGCCGGCATGCTCGGCCTTGATCGCAGCGATGCGAGCGGAGTTGACGCGGCTCATCTGGCCGGCGCCGACGCCGATGGTCTGGCGCTGCTTGGCGTAGACGATGGCGTTGGACTTGACGAACTTGGCCACTTTCCAGGCAAACACCAGGTCGTGAATCTCTTGCTCGGTCGGGGCACGCTTGGTGACGATCTTCAGGTCATCGGCGGTGATCATGCCGATATCGCGGCTCTGCACCAGCAGGCCACCGTTGACGCGCTTGAAGTCCCAACCGGCAGCGCGCTCGGCTGGCCACTCGCCGCACTCCAGCAGACGCACGTTCTGCTTGGCCGCCACCACGTCGCGGGCAGCCTGGGAGATTTTCGGCGCGATGATCACTTCGACGAACTGACGGTCGACGATGGCCTGGGCGGTTTCGCCGTCCAGTTCGCGGTTGAAAGCGATGATGCCACCGAACGCGGACTCGGTGTCGGTGGCGTAGGCCAGGTCGTAGGCCTTGCGGATGCCGCCTTCGTCTTCAGGCACAACGGCGACGCCGCACGGGTTGGCGTGCTTGACGATGACGCAGGCCGGCTTGACGAAGCTCTTCACGCACTCCAGCGCGGCGTCGGTGTCGGCCACGTTGTTGAACGACAGTTCCTTGCCTTGCAGCTGGACAGCGGTGGAAATGCTGGCTTCGCCTTTCTTCGCTTCAACGTAGAACGCCGCGCTCTGGTGCGGGTTCTCGCCGTAGCGCATTTCCTGGGCCTTGACGAACTGGCTGTTGAAGGTGCGTGGGAATTCGCTGCGTGCGGAGGTCGAAAGGGTCTCTTTGGCCTGGTCGATGGTGCCCATGTAGTTGGCAATCATGCCGTCGTAGGCGGCAGTGTGCTCGAACGCCTTGAGCATCAGGTCGAAGCGCTGGGCGTAGGTCAGGCCACCGGCCTTCAGGCCTTCCAGCACGCCGGCGTAGTCGCTGGCGTTGACTACGATGGCGACATCCTTGTGGTTCTTGGCAGCCGAACGGACCATGGTCGGGCCGCCGATGTCGATATTCTCGATGGCGGTCGGCAGGTCACAGCCCGGCTTGGAAATGGTGGCTTCGAACGGGTACAGGTTGACTGCAACCAGGTCGATCGGCTTGATGCCGTGCTCGTTCATGATGGCGTCGTCGGTGCCGCGGCGGCCGAGGATGCCACCGTGGATCTTCGGGTGCAGGGTCTTGACCCGGCCATCCATCATTTCGGCGAAGCCAGTGTAGTCGGCCACTTCCACCGCGTTCACACCGTTGTCCTTGAGCAGCTTGTAGGTGCCGCCGGTGGACAGGATCTCGACACCGAGCTGTTGCAGCTCACGGGCGAATTCGAGGATACCGGTCTTGTCGGAGACGCTGATCAGGGCGCGGCGGACTGGCAGGCGGGTAGTCTGGTCGGTCATTTCGGGTTCCAATAACGCGGTGGAGTCAGCAAAAAAGGCGTCTCTTCGCAGAGGCCGCCTTTTCTGATTGGGATTCTGGCTTACAACAAGTCGTACTGCTTGAGCTTCTTGCGCAGGGTGCCACGGTTGAGCCCGAGCATCTCACTGGCCTTGGTCTGGTTGCCCTTCACGTAGTTCATCACGCTTTCGAGCAGGGGCGCCTCGACTTCGGAGAGCACCAGGTTGTACACGTCGGTGACGGTCGCGCCTTCCAGGTGTGCGAAGTAGTTGTGCAGCGCCTTCTCGACGCTGTCGCGAAGGGTCTGGCCCTCTTCGCTCGGCGTGTTGAGGTGCTGTTTGAGGTTGGCGTTGTCGCTCACGGGCGTTGTTCCACTCACTAATGTCTCAGTCATCATCGTCATGCGGCCACCCCTTGTCCGTCCTCTGTCTCAAGGCTCTGTCGACGTTCGCTGAAGTACTCGCGAACGTTGGCGCACTGCGCTTGTGTGTCTTCCAAAGCGTTGAACCGGGAGCGAAACTCCTTGCCGCCGGGTCGTGTTGCCAGGTACCAGCCCACGTGCTTGCGGGCGATACGTACGCCCATCACATCGCCATAGAAGGCATGCAGCGCGGCCAGGTGCTCCAGCAGGATGCGTTCCACTTCGTCTAACTGCGGGGCCGGCAAATGCTGGCCAGTCCCCAAAAAATGTTCGATCTCGCGAAAGATCCATGGCCGCCCCTGGGCAGCCCGGCCAATCAGCAAGCCGTCGACCCCGGTGGCATCCAGCACCGCCCGGGCCTTTTCTGGCGAAGTGATATCGCCATTGGCGAAAACCGGGATCGACACCGCCTGCTTGATGGCAGCGATGGTGTCGTATTCGGCTTCGCCGGTGTACAGGTCGGCGCGTGTACGGCCATGCACCGCCAGCGCCTGGATGCCGGCCTGTTCGGCGATCTTCGCCACGTTCAGGCCGTTCTTGTTCGCCCGGTCCCAGCCGGTGCGGATTTTCAGCGTCACCGGAACGTCCACCGCGCCGACCACGGCGTGGAGGATTTCGGCGACCAGAGCTTCATCTCTCAATAAAGCAGAGCCTGCAGCTTTGTTGCAGACTTTTTTTGCCGGGCAGCCCATGTTGATATCGATGATCTGGGCGCCTGCCTCGACGTTGGCCCGGGCTGCTGCTGCCATCATCTGCGCATCACCACCGGCGATCTGCACCGAGCGAGGCTCGGGATCACCTTCATGGATGCGGCGCAGGCTGGACTTGCGGCTGTTCCACAGGCTCATGTCGCTGCTGACCATCTCCGATACCACCATGCCTGCGCCCAGACGCTTGCAAAGTGTTCGGAAAGGCTGGTCCGTGACCCCGGCCATGGGCGCGAGGATCAGGTTGTTGCGTAGTGTGTATGGGCCGATGCGTACCGCCGACATAGGTGTTCCCTGTTGTGGGGCCGAATCATTGGAGTCCGAAAAAGGGTTGGCATGATACCCGCTCTCGGTGACCGGATAAAGAAGGATTTGGATAAATTCTGTACAGCTGCCGGCTTATGCCATTGTGCTGCAAGTCGCACGCTTCAAGCTGCAAGAGGGGGCAGACCGGCTATCGGGTTCTTGCCGCCTGTTGCTTGCAGCTTGCAGTTCATTCGGGGGAGCGGAAACTCAGGCTGTAGTTCACGGCCTTCGGGCCTGGGTCGAGAATATCCAGAGCGATGTGGATCGGTGTCTGGCTGGGCATTTCACCGCGCCCGGCCAGTTCGCCCGACAGGTACTCGCTAGGTTTGAAGCGACGGCTGGCAATCAGTTGCCCATTGAGGTCGGCGAAACGCAGCTCCAGCAGCGGGAACGGCTGGGCAAACGGTGCGCGGTTGTAGATGATCGCATCGACGATGAGCGCACCTTTGAAATCCGGGTGGCTGCGCACGACCAGGTTGCTGCTCTTGATCCGGCCGATATCGACGCGGGTAGGCACTTCGCAGCCCAACATCGGGCACATTTGCAGGAAAATCGGCCGGTACTGGTCCTGGCGGGCCAGCTCGTCGAAGTGGAACCACACGTACTGGAAGGCCAGCAGGCCGGCAGCCAGCAGGGTCAGGAAACCCCACAGCAGGCGCTTGCCCCAGTTGGGCTGCGGTTTCTCCCAACCCAGTTGCAGCGGGTCGTCGACCACGTCGACCAGCGGCTCCTTGCGCGACGGGCGCTCGGGCTTGGCGGCAAAGCCGGGCTCCAGGCGTTCGCCGGGCATTGGCTCGAGCGGGTCGTCATCGCGGGCCGACAGATGGAGGTCGGTGTCGTCGTCATTACGGGCGCTCAGGCCCTTTTCGTGGATGACATCGTCATCGGTCTCGTCGAACTGCTGCGCAGGTTCCGGCTCGGCAGCACGTTGCGCGGGCGGTTCGTCGTCGAGGTCGAGGTCCAGGCTGCCACCGAGGGTCGGCTCGGTACGATCACCAGGCTCGGGCTCCAGTGGCCGCTCGTCCAGCAGCACCGGCGCCGGCTCGTGGGCCGCAAGCGGCTCATGACGGTCGTCGGTAGCGGTGCCGAACAGTTCGTCGCCAGCCTCATCGGCAGCCGGTTCGTCGCGGCGGGCCTGCAAGGCATCGGCCTTGGCGTCCGCGCGCGGTTCGCCAGGCTCGCCACGGCGTTCCAAGCGGGCGAGCTCCTGGTCCAGGTCGAGCTCATCAAGCGCCTGGGCGGTAATGGCCCAGTCTTGTTTCTCGACCGGCGTGGGCTCGCTGGCGACCGGTTCTGGCGCCGCGACCGGTTCGACCACCGCAGGCGGTGCTGCTGCGGGGACGACGCTGGCCCCGGCACGGTTCTGCTCCAGCAACTGCTTGGCTGCATTGAACACCTGCAGGCAGTGCCCGCAGCGCACGACGCCGCGAGCCACGCTCAACTGGTGATGGGTGACGCGAAAGCTGGTCTGGCAATGCGGGCACTGGGTGACGAAACTGTCGGTCATGCGGCAATCCGGGAGCTGTGCAGAGAAGTATTCTAGGCCCGCTTAGCGGCGCCGACCACTGATGCGCACCCAGCCGTCGCGCACGACGATCGGGTCCAGGTCGAAGTCGGCGGCGTAGGCGGCGGCCACTTCCTCACCCTGTTCGGCGAGGATGCCCGACAGCGCCAGCAGGCCGCCTGGGCGAACCAGGCCGGACAGCTGCGGCGCCAGCGAAACCAGCGGGCCCGCGAGGATATTGGCGACCAGCACGTCGGCCTGCATGGCGGGCATGTGCTCGGGCAGGTACAGCGCCAGCTTGTCGTCGGCGATGCCGTTGCGCTGGGCGTTGTCACGCGAGGCTTCGATGGCCTGTACGTCGATGTCGGTACCCACGGCCTCGCGAGCGCCCAGCAGCAGGGCGGCGATGGCGAGAATGCCCGAGCCGCATCCGAAGTCCAGCACCTGGGTGCCTTGCAACTGCTGGCCGTCGAGCCATTCCAGGCACAGGGCGGTGGTCGGGTGGGTGCCGGTGCCGAAGGCCAGGCCTGGGTCGAGCAGCAGGTTGACTGCGTCCTTTTCCGGGGCATCGTGCCAGCTCGGCACGATCCACAGGCGCTGGCCGAAGCGCATCGGCTGGAAACCGTCCATCCAGCTGCGTTCCCAGTCCTGGTCCTCGATTACCTCGGCCTGGTGCTCGGGCAGTTCGGCGCCGGTCAGCAATTGCAGGTGGGCGAACACCGCTTCAGGCTCGGCGTCGGCTTCGAACAGTGCCAGCAAGTGAGTGTGCGACCACAGCGGGGTGGTGTTGAGGTCGGGTTCGAAGATCGGCTGGTCTTCGGCATCCATGAACGTGACCGATACGGCGCCTACTTCGAGCAGGGCGTCTTCGTAGGTTTCGGCTTGTTCCGGGCTGATGGCCAGGCGTACTTGCAGCCAAGGCATGGCGGGCACCTTTGGTAAATCTGACAGGGGCAGCCCGAGGCTGCGCGAAGGCTGGCAGTTTACGCGAGTGCGGGGGGTTTGTAGAGCAGGCCGGACAGGCAGTGGAGGATGATCAGCGCTTGCACAGGAACCCAAGCAGTATTTATCCCTTGTCGCGCGCTTGAGGGCACTAATTTGTAGCGCCTCTTCAATGACTCGGGTGTCTGGACATGATCGAAAACGATGACTTGCAACAGCGACTGTTCCAATGGAGCGAGGCCTTCACTGCCAGCCTGCAGTCTCAGGCCACTTTTATGGACGTTCTGGACGAACACCTGGCGGTCGGGTTTCAAACGCTGATGGGGGCAGCCATTACACCTGGCCAGCTTGCCGTTATGCGAGGGGCTGCTCTAAACCGAGAAGATGAAGCCTGGCGGGCTGAAATCGCAATCGACCAGCATGACGTGGCCGAGATCGTTATAGAGAGTGTGCGCAGCCGGTTGCTGCATGCCTATGAAGATTATCTGCTGCGGCACTGGCAGGGCAGGCCGAAAGACCTTGTCGACGTATCGTCCTATGACAAACGTATTGCGCAATTACTGAACGCACATGTGCAGCAGCTCGGTGAGTTTCTGGACGCAAACACGGAGATTGATGTTTTTCTCGACCTGCAGGCCAAGTGGTGGAAGCAGCAGCCCATGGAGGTGCTTCCTACAAGCGAGCGCTGACGCTGTGAGGGTCGTGAGCCCGTCGTGAGGGCCAATAAAAACCCCGGCACTGGGCCGGGGTTTTCATGCATCACGCTAACGCGATCACTCCTGGTTGGCCAGTTTGTGCTCGAGGTAGTGGATGTTCACGCCGCCTTTGCAGAAACCTTCATCACGCACCAGGTCGCGGTGCAGCGGGATGTTGGTCTTGATGCCATCGACGACGATCTCGTCCAGGGCATTGCGCATGCGTGCCATGGCTTCGTCGCGGTCCTTGCCGTAGGTGATCAGCTTGCCGATCAGCGAGTCATAGTTCGGCGGAACCGAATAGCCGCTGTACAGGTGCGAATCGACGCGTACGCCGTTGCCGCCCGGGGCGTGGAAGTGCTTGACCTTGCCTGGGCTCGGAATGAACTTCTTCGGGTCTTCGGCGTTGATCCGGCACTCCAGCGAGTGGCCACGGATGACCACGTCTTCCTGGCGGAACGACAGCTTGTTGCCAGCGGCGATGCTCAGCATCTCCTTGACGATGTCGATACCGGTGACCATCTCCGACACCGGGTGCTCAACCTGCACACGGGTGTTCATCTCGATGAAGTAGAAACGGCCGTTCTCGTACAGGAACTCGAAGGTACCAGCACCGCGGTAGCCGATTTCGATACACGCATCAACGCAACGCTTGAAGACTTCCTGACGGGCCTTCTCGTCGATGCCTGGGGCTGGGGCTTCTTCCAGCACCTTCTGGTGACGACGCTGCAGCGAGCAGTCGCGGTCGCCCAGGTGAATGGCGTTGCCCTGGCCGTCGGACAGCACCTGAACTTCCACGTGACGTGGGTTGGTCAGGAACTTCTCCAGGTAGACCATCGGGTTGCCGAAGGCGGCACCGGCTTCGGTACGGGTGAGCTTGGCCGAGGCGATCAGGTCCTCTTCCTTGTGCACCACGCGCATGCCGCGGCCACCACCGCCACCGGCGGCCTTGATGATCACCGGGTAGCCGACGTCACGGGCGATCGCCAGGGCGACCTCTTCGTCTTCCGGCAGCGGGCCATCGGAGCCCGGTACGGTTGGAACGCCCGACTTGATCATCGCGTCCTTGGCCGAAACCTTGTCGCCCATCAGGCGGATGGTGTCGGCTTTCGGGCCAATGAAGGCGAAACCGGACTTTTCCACCTGCTCGGCGAAATCGGCGTTTTCCGCGAGGAAGCCGTAACCCGGGTGGATCGCGGTGGCGCCGGTGACTTCGGCGGCAGCGATGATCGCCGGGATGTGCAGGTAGGAATCCTTGGACGATGCAGGGCCGATGCAGACCGACTCGTCTGCCAGGCCCAGGTGCATCAGTTCACGGTCGGCGGTGGAGTGCACCGCGACGGTCTTGATGCCCAGCTCTTTGCAGGCACGCAGGATCCGCAGGGCAATTTCCCCACGGTTGGCGATCAGGACTTTTTCGAGCTTCCCAGACATCGTTGGCTCTCCGCGATTCAAACGATGGTGAACAGCGGCTGGTCGAACTCAACCGGCTGGCCGTCTTCCACCAGGATGGCGTCGATGACACCGCCGACATCGGCTTCGATGTGGTTCATCATCTTCATGGCTTCGACGATGCACAGGGTGTCGCCTTTCTTCACGGACTGACCGACTTCTGCGAAGTTCGGCGAGGTCGGCGAAGGCTTGCGGTAGAAAGTACCGACCATCGGCGAACGGATCACGGTGCCTTTCAGGGCTGGTGCAGCAGCAGCGGTTTCAGCGGCTGGAGCAGCGGCGGCAACTGGAGCTGCGGCAGGCGCGGCAGCCATTGGCGCAGGTGCGTAGAACTGCTGTGCAGCCGGGGTCTTGCTGTGGCGGCTGATACGGACCGACTCTTCGCCTTCCTTGATCTCCAGCTCGTCGATGCCAGACTCTTCCAGCAGCTCGATCAGTTTCTTGACTTTACGGATATCCATTAATCATCAACTCCCAAAGGTTCGGTCAGGGGGCGAAATTTAAAAACGTATCTGAACGTTTCTCTCTAACCCCGGCCCACTGAGGCCAGGGTTTTCGTTATCAGGGCTGTGCGTTGGCAGCCAGTTGTTCCAGTGCAGACTCCAGCGCCAGGCGATAACCGCTGGCGCCCAGGCCGCAGATCACTCCTACGGCAACATCAGAAAAGTAGGAGTGGTGACGGAACGGTTCGCGTTTGTGCACGTTGGACAGGTGCACTTCGATGAATGGGATGCTCACCGCGAGCAATGCGTCACGTAATGCGACGCTTGTGTGGGTGAAAGCAGCCGGATTGATCAGGATGAAGTCCACACCCTCGTTGCGTGCGGCGTGAATACGTTCGATCAGTTCGTACTCGGCATTGCTCTGCAGGTACTGCAGATGATGGCCAGCGGCGCGGGCACGCTGCTCCAGGTCCTGGTTGATCTGGGCCAGGGTCACGGCGCCGTAGTGGCCCGGTTCGCGAGTCCCGAGCAGGTTCAGGTTGGGGCCGTGAAGCACCAGTAGGGTTGCCATCTGCGGTTTCCTTGGATTTGTAGGGCAATTCGACACAGCGCGGCGAGTGTGCCGCAAAGCGACGGCAAGTGTCCAGTTCCCGGCAATAGCCAGCACGTTGCCCGAGGTTCGCGCGAAGTATGTGACCAAATAATTAAATCTGGTCACTCATTTGGAGAAAATTCCCCGCACGCGGGAAGTTATAGACCGAGTTTGCTGCGCACGCGCGTCAGAATCTGTGCAAATTCCCCGGCGTTTATCTCGCCAATCACCCGATCGGTGGTCATTTCGCTGCCGTTCGCAGCAAAGAACAGCAGCGCTGGCGGCCCGAACAACTGATAGCGGTCGAGCAGGGTGCGCTGTTCGGCGCTGCTCTCGGTGATATCGAAGCGCAACAGCTTGAAGGCGCTCAACTGGCCCTGAACCTGCGGTGCATTGAGCACGTCGTGCTCGATCACCTTGCAGCTGATGCACCAGTCGGCGTACCAGTCCAGCAGTACCGGCTGGCCGGTGGCCTTGGCTTCGGCCAGGGCAGCGTCCAGCGCGGCTGGTGTGGTCACTGTTTGCCAGGCGCCTGATGTTGCCGCCGTCTGGCTGCTGGCGCTTGCCACTCCGGGGGCTGGCAATGGGCGCAGCGGATCGCCTTGGCCATTCAGGGCGCCATACCAGCAGGCCAGGGCATAAACCAGCAGTGCCAGGCCCAGCAGTTGCGCCAGCCGTTGGCGTGGTGTTTTGACCACGAACTCCAAGGCACCGAGGAACAGGGCCACGCCAGCCGCCAGGAAGCCGACCAGCAGCAAGGTTGCCGGCCCCGGCAGCACGCGGCTGAGCAGGCCGATGGCCAGGCCCAGCAGCAACACGCCAATCGCGTTTTTCACGGTGTTCAGCCAAGGGCCGCTCTTCGGCAACCAGGTTGCGCCCCCCGTGGCAATCAACAGCAAGGGTGCACCCATGCCAAGGCCCAGGGCGAACAGCTTGAGCGCGCCGCCCACGGCATCGCCGCTGGCGCTGATGTACAGCAAGGCACCGGCCAGCGGCGCTGACACGCAGGGCGAGACCAGCAGGCTGGAGAGCACGCCGAGCACCGCCGCACCGAGCAGCGAGCCGCCCCTGGTATGGTTGGCGACGTTGTTCAGGCGGTTGCTCAGGGCTTGTGGCAGCTTCAGTTCGAACAGGCCGAACATGGCCAGGGCGAACACCACGAAGAACAGCGCGAACGGCACCAGCACCCAGGCCGACTGCAGGCGTGCCTGCAGGTTCAGGCCTGCGCCGAACAGGCCCATCAGCGCGCCGAGCACGGCGAAGCTGGCGGCCATCGGCAGCACATAGGCCAGCGACAGGGCCAGGCCGCGCAGGCCGCCAACCTGGCCACGCAGGACCACGCCGGAGAGGATTGGCAGCATCGGCAGTACGCAGGGGGTGAAGGTCAGGCCGACCCCGGCGAGGAAGAACAGCAGCAGCGACTTCCAGTTCCAGCCCGGTTCACTGCCTGCTGGCAAGGCAGTGTCTGCGGCGGCACCTTCGCCATCGATACTCAGTCGCTCGGTTTCGGGCGGGTAGCAAAGCCCCTTGTCGGCGCAGCCCTGGTAGCCCACCAGCAGGGTGAAGGCGCGGGCGTCTTTGCGCGGGATCTCGATGTCGAGCACACCGTGGTACACCTCGACGTCACCGAAGAACTCATCGTGCTTGGCTTCACCCTTGGGAATATTCGGCGTGCCCAGGGCGATTTCTGCCGGTTCCGTACGGAAGTGGAAGCGGTGGCGGTACAGGTAGTAACCGTCTGTGGCAACGAAGCGCAGCTTGAGCGTTTGCGCGTCGGCCTGCACCAGGCTGAGCTTGAAGGCTTCGTGCACCGGCAGGAAGTCGGCGTTGTTGGACAGCGAAGCGGCGCCGAGGGTGGCGCTGGGGCGGTTGTCGAGCAGGCCCGAGGCGAAGGCAGGGCTGGCCAGCAGCAGGAACAGCAGGAAAAACAGGCGGCGCATGGCGGACTCGCGAGGTGGAACGTGGCCGCATGATAACGGAGTTGGCGGTGGTTGAAAGGGTGGGGAGGCTGGAGGGCGACACATGGCCGCTGGGTTTTGCATTGCCCGTGCCGGCCCTTTCGCGGCTAAAGCCGCTCCCACAGTGTCGTCACTGGATTCGAACTTTGTGTGGTCCCTGTGGGAGCGGCTTTAGCCGCGAAGAGGCCGGTATTGGTGGACTCAGACCCTGAAAGCCCGCACCGCCTTGCTCAGCTCCCCGCCAAGGCTCAGCAGTTGCTCACCCTGCTCACGCCCTTCACCAATGCGTTGCAGGTTGTCTTCGCCCAACTCGTGAATCCGCTCACTGTGATCTCGTATCTCGCTCACCGCACCACTCTGCTGCGCCGTGACATCGGCAATGCGTACCGCCGTATCGGCAATCGTGCGGATTGCGCTGACGATCTCATCCAGCGCGCCATCGGCGGCCTGGGCCTGGTCGGCAGTGGCTTCGGCATGTTCGAGCTGGGTACGCATCCCGGCCACCGACTCCCGCGCCGCCTGCTGCAGGCGGTCGATCAGGGCCTGGATCTCACCGGTTGCCCCGGTGGTGCGCTGTGCCAGTGAACGCACCTCATCGGCCACCACCGCAAAGCCACGGCCCATCTCACCTGCACGGGCAGCTTCGATGGCAGCATTCAGTGCCAGCAGGTTGGTCTGTTCGGCGATCGAGCGGATCACCGTCAGCACGCCGCCGATGGTGGCTGACTCCTCGGCCAACTGTTCGATCATTCGCGCATTGCCCTGCACCTCGTCGACCAGCGCACGCAGCCCCGACAGGCTCTGGCCGATCACCGTCTGGCCCTGTTCCACCGCACGCCCGGCATCGCGGCTGGCATCGGCGGCAGCGCTGGCGTCGCCGGCCACTTGCTGGATGGTTGCCTCCAGCTCGCCGAGTGCATCGCGAATCTGCCCGGTATCACCGGCCTGGCGCTCGGCGCCGTCATGCAGGGCGGCGCTCATCCCGGCCAGTGCGTGGCTGCTGCCGGCAACCTGCTCGGCGTTATGGCGGATGGTGCCGACCAGTTCCACCAGGTACTGGCGCAAGCGGTTGAGCGATTCCTGAATGTCGTGCAGCTCACGATTGGTCTTGCCCAGCGCTATGGGGGCGGCGAAGTCGCCTTCGGCCCAGCGCGACAGGGCTGGGACCAGGCTGGTCAGTGTTCGGGCCAGGCGCCGCTGCAAGGTGTCGATGAGCAGGGCGATCAGCAGGATCAGGCCGATCATCAACCCCTGCATGATGCGTACTTCGCCGGCAATCTTCGCGTGCTGGCCGCGTACTTCCGGCTCCAGGCCGGCGATGGCCTGTTGCACGGCTTCCAGCCGCTGGTGGGTGCTGGCGGCCAGGGCCGTGCGCCGTTCAATTTGCTCGCGGGTGCGCTGCAGTTCGGCGGGGTAGCGGTTGAGCAGGCTTTGCAGCTCACGCTTGAGGCCGACTGCCACGTCTTCCTGTTGCTCGCTGGCCTCGGATTCCAGGCCCATCATGGCGGCGAAGTCGTCGGCGTTGGATTCGGTGGCACGGGTCACGCCCAGCAGCGGCAGGCCATCGATGACCTGGGCCTGGGTGCGGATCCGTTGCAGCTCGCGCTCGACTTCGTCGGCCAGTTCGGCGCGGCCGCTGCTGACCAGTTTGTCCCGGGCCAGCGACAGGCGCCCCAGGTGCACGCTGGCGTCGAGCAGTGGCAGCAGGTAGCGGCTGGCTTCGCTACTGCCGCTGTCGCGGGCATAGGCGGCCAGCTGTTCGAAGTTGGCGCCCAGCTCGCGTTCGGCCTGCAGCAGCAGGGCCTGTGGGTCGCCGGCCAGCTTGCCGGCGGCGAGCAGTTCGTTGGCGGTGAAGGCCTGCAGGGTGTCCAGGCTCGGGCGCAGTTTGCCGGCGAGCGCTGGTGGCCAGTCGGTCAGTGAGGCTTCGAGCTGCTTGTTGGCCTCGGCGGCTGCAGCGTGGCGCAGGGCGTCGCCACTGCCCAGGTAGGCCTGGATGTTGCGCGCTGTCTGGTTCTGGAACTGCTGCGACAGGCTCAGGTAGCGCTCCATCAGTTGATAGGGCCGCTCCAGGGCGCGTTGCGACCACCACAAGGTCGCAGCCAGGGCGATACACACAGTCACCAGTAAGAGGGTGTTGAAATTGGTCAGCCACTTCAGGCGCATAGCCGCGAACTTCCTGCGGGGGAGTGGAGGTAGGTGGCTGAAGTTATTGCGGTTTCATGACCAGGTGATGACGACATGGGGCTGGCGCCCAAAAAAGTGGCACTGTGCCGCTATCCCTTTCTCCGGTGCTGGCCCTTTCGCGGGTAAACCCGCTCCCACAGGGATATTACAGAGTATGGGGCAGCGATCACGCTGTGGGAGCGGGTTTACCCGCGAAGAGGCCCGCACAGGTGGCAACAATCTAAGGCTCGACGCGGACCACGCAGTTACGCCCGGCATGCTTGGCCCGGTACAACGCTTCATCTGCGGTACTGGCCATGCTCAGCGCATCCAGCGCTTCGTCCAGCTGAACCACCCCGGCACTGAACGTGCACTGCAGATCCTCGGGCTGCGCCGGGTAGAGCATTTCGGCAAAGCGCCGGCGAATATCGTCAAGCACCTTGTGCGCAGCTTCCAGCGAGGTGTTGGGCATGACGATGGCGAACTCCTCGCCACCATAGCGGCCAATGAAGTCGGTCTTGCGCAGGCGTTGCTTGAGGAACAGCGCCAGGCTCTTGATCACCCGGTCGCCCATCGGGTGGCCGTGGCGGTCGTTGATCTTCTTGAAATGGTCGATGTCGAGCATGGCGAAGCTCAGCGGCTGCCGTTCGCGGCGGGCACGGTAGCTGCAGTCTTCGAGCAATTGCAGGATGTGGGTGTGGTTGTACAGCCCGGTCAGGCTGTCGCGGACCATGCGGGCCTTGAGGTGGCGGGCACGCGCGGCGCGGTTGCGCACAGTGGTTATCAGGTGCCGCGAGCGGATCGGCTTGGTCAGGAAGTCGTCTCCGCCTTCGCTCATGGCATCGAGCTGCTTGTTCAGGTCGTCCTCGGCGGACAGGTAGATGATCGGTACGCTGACGTAACGGTCATTGTGCCGGATCACCTTGGCCAGCTCTGGGCCCGAGCACGTTGGCATGTACAGGTCGAGGATGATCAGGTCGGGCTGGAAGTCGGCAAGCTCGGCCATGGCGCCGATCGGGTCGTTCAGGCTGCGGGTCAGCATCCCGGCACTGGCCAATACCCGTTCGGTATGCAAGGCCTGGGTGCGTGAGTCGTCGATGATCAGCACGCGCAAGGGGTCTTGCTGTGCGTGGCTGGTCATGACTTCGAGTTTTTCCAGCAGGCTGGAGGCTTCCAGCGTGCCGGTCAGAAACGCCTGGCCGCCAGCGCGCACCGCAGCCAGGCGGGTCGGCGTATCGGCTTCGTGCAGGCTGAAGAACAGCAACGGTATGGGCTGCTCCCGGCCTTGCTGCGCCATTGCCGCCAGCGGCAAACCTGCACCGGCGCCGGCGAAATCGACATCCATGACGATGGCTGCCGGAGGGTGCTCGGCCAGTGAAGCCAGAAAGGCACTGGCGCAGGGCTGCGGCTGCGCGCTCAGGCCGAAGAATTCCAGCTGCTGGGCGAGGCGCTCGGCGCGCTCATGGTCGTGCAGCAGCAGGTAGACCGGTTTGCGCACAGGTGGCAATTCCAGCTGATCGGGCTGGTCGCCATGGCGCAGGCGCGTGCGCGACAGGCGTTGCAACAGCTGTTCGAGCTCCTGCGAGAGGCGCTTCTGGCTCGGCTCTGCGGCTTGGGTCATGTCCTGGCTACTTATTAGTGGGCTATGCAGGTTCGATGATGGCTGTATGCTAGCACTGCTTTTTCTTCTCGCACGTGCGCCGCATCAATAAAGGCTTGCGAACGAATATTCAGTTACTGACTCATTGGTCGCTTATGCGTACGGCAGTGTCTGCTTTATAGTGCTGCGACGCGGGCTTGCCGTGGCACCCTGGCGCTGGCCTGTGGTCAAAGCCCTGAACCGTCGTGACTGATTAAGGACAAAGCCATGCTGGACTGGAAAAACCGCGAGGCCAAAGCCGAGCCCCGCGAGCGTGTCGATGGCCGCCGCGCCGCTGCCCGTAGCTATTTTGGCGGGCTCTGGAGCCGTGCCCTGGGGACCCTGATCGGGTTGTACCTGCTGGTGTGCATCGGCCTGGGCTGGTACTGGAGCGAGGAGCCGGCACTGTTCCCGGTGCAGCAGAATGCCCAGGCCGCAGCCGAACGCAACGGCCAGCAGATGGTGATCGGCTATACCACCATCGAAACCCTCAAGACCGTGGCCGGCACCCTGCTGAACAAGCCGGGCGGTTACATTTCCAACGACCGCTTCCCGCCAGGCCTGTGGATGGACAACATGCCCAGCTGGGAGTACGGCGTGCTGGTGCAGGTGCGCGACCTGTCTCGGGCCCTGCGCAAGGACTTCGCCCGTTCGCAGTCGCAGTCCACCGAAGATGCCGACCTGGCCAAGGCCGAACCGCGGTTCAACTTCGACAACAAGAGCTGGATCCTGCCGTCGAGCGAATCGGAATTCGAAGAGGGCATCAAGTCGCTGTCCCGTTATCAGTCCCGCCTGGCCGCTGGTGACAAGGGCGCGATCTTCTACACCCGTGCCGACAACCTGAACAACTGGCTGGGTGACGTGGCTACCCGCTTGGGCTCGCTGTCGCAGCGCCTGTCGGCCAGTGTGGGCCGGGTCAAGCTCAACACCACCCTGAAGACCGAGTCGGTGGTCGCCGGCCAGGCGCCGCAGGTGGATGAAGAGCTGGTGGAAACTCCGTGGCTGCAGATCGACAACGTGTTCTACGAAGCCCGTGGCCAGGCCTGGGCGCTGTCGCACCTGCTGCGCGCCATCGAGGTCGATTTCGCCGACGTGCTGGCGAAGAAGAACGCCACGGTCAGCGTGCGACAGATCATTCGTGAACTGGAAGCCTCGCAGGAACCGCTGTGGAGCCCGATGGTGCTCAACGGCAGCGGCTTCGGCATGTGGGCCAACCACTCGCTGGTCATGGCCAACTACATTTCCCGGGCCAACGCCGCGGTCATCGACCTGCGTCAGCTGCTGTCGCAGGGTTGAGCATGGCCATCAGCGCCAGCGAGGCCGCCCACCGGGCGGCTTCCGACCGAGAACTGGTCGCCTGGGTAGATGCCGCCGACCAGGTGCTCGGTACGCTGCCCAGGGCCGAGCTGCGCGAGCGCGGCCTGATCGGTCGCTGCACGTTCATTCTGTTGTTCAACAGTGCCGGTGAACTGTGCGTGCACCGTCGGGCCTTGAGCAAGGCGCTGTACCCAGGGTATTGGGATGTAGCGGCTGGAGGCATGGTGACAGCTGGGGAGGCGTATGCCGATTCGGCGGCCCGCGAGCTGGCCGAAGAGCTGGGCATCGATGGGGTCGAATTGCGCTTTCATGAGCGCTTCTATTTCGACCAGCCGGACAACCACCTGTGGTGCGCGGTGTATTCGGCGGTGTCGGATGCGCCGTTGCGGTTGCAGCCGGAAGAGGTGATCGAGGCGAAATTCATGAGCGTAGAGCAGGCCGAGCAGGCAAGCCGGAGCATGCCGTATTGCCCGGATTCGCTGGCGGCACTGCAGCGTTACAAGGCCAGCTTGAGATGACGCCGGGGAACGCTTTGCGGTCCTTTCGCGACACAAGGCCACTCCTGCAGGGGAGCGCGTAAGCCTTGCAGAAGCGGCCTTGCGTCGCGAAAGGGCTGCGCAGCAACCCCAAGGTCGCAAAACATTCGCAAAATGGCGCATTCCAGTACTTAGCAACGGCCTGATTTATCGTTACACTGCGCGCCCTTTTCGGGCTGTCGCAGGATCTTGCGGCAGTAGCGCCGCCCCTGCCAGAGTGGGGCTTCGCGGTCGGCCTCTACCCCAAGGCACGACCAGTTTTTGTCCTCAGCACAGAGGAACAAAAGTGGCCAAGAAAGCTTCTTCCTTCGCCGCCCTTGGCGGTCTCGTTTACTCCACCGATGCCGGTCGGCATTGCCCCGACTGTGGCCAGCCGGTGGACGCCTGCACCTGCAAGCAGCAAGTCATCCCCGAAGGTGACGGCATCGCCCGTGTGCGCCGTGAAAGCAAAGGCCGTGGCGGCAAGACCGTGACTACCGTCACCGGTGTGCCGCTGCCACTCGACCAGCTCAAGGAGCTGGCCACTACCCTCAAGCGCCGCTGCGGTACCGGCGGTGCGCTGAAGGATGGGGTCATCGAGATCCAGGGCGATCACGTCGAGCTGCTGATCGCCGAGCTCATCAAACAGGGCTTCAAGGCGAAAAAGTCCGGCGGCTGATACGCCCACGCGATTTTTTGCCCAACGCTTTCTAAACTCGTTGCCATGACCCGGGTCTACCCCAGGGCATGGACGAATCGTCATTTTCGGCTTTTACACTGCGCCCGCCTCCTTGCGGGGCAGTGTCTTGGACTTATCTATAGGGGACTTGAATGTCCGTACGACGCACACGCAAAGACGATGGTAGCCAATGGACCGTGGCCGACAGCCGCAGTGTTTATGGCATCCGCCATTGGGGCGCTGGTTATTTCGCCATCAATGAAGCCGGGCGCGTCGAAGTGCGCCCCAACGGCCCCGGCAGCGCGCCGATCGACCTGTTCGAACAGGTCGACGAGCTGCGTCAGAGCGGCCTGTCGCTGCCACTGCTGGTGCGCTTCCCCGACATCCTGCAGGACCGCGTGCGCCAGCTGACCGGCGCATTCGATGCCAACATCGCGCGCCTGGAGTATCAGAGCCAGTACACCGCGCTGTACCCGATCAAGGTCAACCAGCAAGAAGCAGTGGTAGAAAACATCATCGCCACGCAGAACGTCTCGATCGGCCTGGAAGCCGGTTCCAAGCCCGAGCTGCTGGCAGTGCTGGCGCTGGCGCCCAAGGGCGGCACCATCGTCTGCAACGGCTACAAGGACCGCGAGTTCATCCGCCTGGCGCTGATGGGCCAGAAGCTCGGCCACAACGTATTCATCGTCATCGAGAAAGAGTCGGAAGTGGCCCTGGTGATCGATGAGGCCGCCGAGCTCAAGGTCAAGCCACAGGTCGGCTTGCGCGTTCGCCTGTCGTCGCTGGCTTCGAGCAAGTGGGCCGACACCGGTGGTGAGAAGTCCAAGTTCGGTTTGTCCGCCGCCCAGCTGATCTCGGTGGTGCAGCGCTTCCGCGATGCAGGCCTGGACCAGGGCATCCGCTTGCTGCACTTCCACATGGGGTCGCAGATCGCCAACCTGGCCGATTACCAGCACGGCTTCAAGGAAGCGATCCGCTACTACGGCGAATTGCGTGCGCTGGGCCTGCCGGTCGATCACATCGACGTCGGCGGTGGCCTGGGCGTGGACTACGACGGTACCCACTCGCGTAACGCCAGCTCGATCAACTACGACATGGACGACTACGCCGGCGTGGTGGTGGGCATGCTCAAGGAGTTCTGCGACGCGCAGGGCCTGCCGCACCCGCACATCTTCTCCGAGAGCGGCCGCTCGCTGACCGCGCACCACGCCATGCTGGTGATCCAGGTCACTGACGTCGAGCGGCACAACGACGACGTGCCGACCATCGAGAACAAGGAAGCCCTGCCGGAAACCGTGCAATGGCTGGTCGACCTGCTGGGCCCGACCGACATCGAGATGGTCACCGAAACCTACTGGCGTGCCACCCACTACATGGGCGACGTGGCAGCGCAGTACGCTGATGGCAAGCTCAGCCTGGCGGAAAAGGCCTTGGCCGAGCAGTGCTACTTCGCCGTGTGCCGCCGCCTGCACAACTCGCTGAAGGCCCGCCAGCGCTCGCACCGTCAGGTGCTGGACGAGCTCAACGACAAGTTGGCCGACAAGTACATCTGCAACTTCTCGGTGTTCCAGAGCCTGCCGGACACCTGGGCCATCGGCCAGGTACTGCCGATCATCCCGCTGCACCGCCTGGACGAAGAGCCGATGCGTCGTGCGGTGCTGCAGGACCTGACCTGCGACTCTGACGGCAAGATCAACCAGTACGTCGACGAGCAGAGCATCGAGACCAGCATGCCAGTGCACGCGGTCAACGAAGGTGAGGACTACTTGCTGGGTGTGTTCCTGGTGGGTGCCTACCAGGAAATCCTCGGTGACATGCACAACCTGTTCGGTGATACCGACTCGGTGAACATCTACCAGAACGCCGATGGCAGCGTGTACCACGCCGGTATCGAAACCCACGACACCATCGAAGACATGCTGCGCTACGTGCACCTGTCGCCGGAGGAGTTGATGACCCACTACCGTGACAAGGTGGCCAGCGCCAAGATCAGCGCGCGTGAGCGCACTCAGTTCCTTGACGCATTGCGCCTGGGCCTGACCCGCTCGTCCTACCTCTCGTCCTGATCGCCTAGGCCGCTCTTACGCGTTTATTGTAGGAGCGGCCTTGCGTCGCGAAATGAGGGCGAAGCCCTCACCGAGTTCACACGCGGAAATGATCCTGGCCGCGGGCTTCGATGACTTCGGGTCTACCTTTGGATGCAATGTTCAAAGGAGAGCGACATGGACGGTCAAGGTATTCATCGCCTGCGCGAAGGGCGCTATTCAGAACCAGGAAGGCTCTACCTTCTCACTACAGTCACTCGCGATCGCATTCCGCAATTCGTGAGCCTACCTTTTGCCAGAGCAGTCATCCAACAGTTGCGGGTCAGCGATCAAGAGGGCAGTTGTCGATCACTCGCCTGGGTGTTGATGCCAGATCATTTGCACTGGTTGATCGAGCTTGGTTCTACCAGTCTGGGAAATCTGATGTGTGCCTTCAAGTCACGAAGCAGTTGTGCTCTGTATCGTACTGGGGCTGAGCGAAAACACATCTGGCAGCCTGGATTCTACGACCGAGCATTGCGCCGGGATGAAGATGTGAAGGCAGCAGCGCGATACATCATTGCCAATCCGATTCGGGCCGGGTTGGTGCAACGTGCTGGTGACTATCCACATTGGGATTGCGTGTGGCTTTGAGTCCGCAGGTGAGGGCTGCGCCCTCATTTCGCGACACAAGGCCGCTCCTACAGGGGAAAGCGAGCACTTGTAGGAGCGGCCTTGCGTCGCGAAAGGGCCGCAAAGCGGCCCCGGCTTTACTCAATCCAGCGCCCTTTTTCTTGCAGCCGCCACCCCACCCACCCCAATGTCACCGCCCGCAACGCCATGAACCCGAGGAATGCCCACCACAACCCATGGTTGCCAAACCCGCTCATGACCCCGCCCAAAGGCAATGCAATCAGCACCGACAGCACCATCGCATTGCGCATTTCCCGGGCCCGGGTGGCGCCGATGAACAGCCCGTCGAGCAAGTAGCTCCACACCGCGATCAACGGTAGCAGCGCCAGGTACGGCAGGTACGGATAGGCCGCTTCGCGCACGCTATCGATAGTGGTCTGCACGTCGATGAACAGGTGCCCGCCCAGCAGGAAGACGCCGGCAAACCCCACGCTGGTGATCAGTGACCAACCGCAGGCCACCACCAGCGACCGGCGCAAGGTATCTCGATCCCGCGCACCAATGGCATGCCCGCACAAGGCCTCTACGGCATGCGCCAGGCCATCGAGGGCGTAGGCAGTGAGCAGCAGCCCATTGAGCAGCAGGGCATTGGCTGCCACCGTCGCCTCGCCCAGGCGCGCGCCCTGCACGGTAATCAGCAGGAACACCAGCTGCAGCGCCAGGCTGCGCAGGAAAATGTCACGGTTCACCGCCAGCAATGGCCGCCAGGCCTGCCAGCGCCTGAGCGCAGCCCAGGCGATCTGCCCGGGGTAGTGGCGCAAAGCTGGACGGGTCAGGGCCAGGCCAAGCAGGGCGGCGCTCCATTCTGCGATTACCGAGGCACGCGCCGAACCCAGCACGCCCCAGTTCAGGCCCAGCACGAACCACAGGTTGAGGGCGATGTTCAGCAGGTTGGTGGTCAGCAAAATCGCCAACGGCGCCCGAGCGTTCTGGGTGCCGAGGAACCAGCCGACCAGCGCATAGCTGGCCAGCGCCGCCGGCAAGCCAAGCAGGCGCGTGTGGAAGAAGTCTTCGGTGGACTGCTGCAACGCCTCGCTCGGTTGCATGGCGTGCAGCGCCAGTTGGCTGAAGGGCAGGGCAAGCAGGCCTGTCAGCAGGGCGAAGGCTACGGCGAGCAGCAGGCCCTGCACCAGCACCTGGCGCAGCGCCGCGCCGTCGGCACGCCCGGCAGCCTGGGCGGCGAAGCCAGTGGCGCCCATGCGCAGGAAGCCCATCAGGCCGACCATGAAGGTGAACAGCGTGGCGCCCACGGCCACTGCACCGAGCTGGTGGGCGTGGGGCAGGTGGCCGATCACGGTGCTGTCGACCAGAGCCACCAGCGGTACCGAAATATTCGAGAGGATCATCGGCGCGGCCAAGGCCCAGACCTTGCGGTGGGTGGGGCGGTGCTGCCAGTCGGTGGTCAGTTGCGACATTGCAATTCCTGAGGCTGCGGGGGCCGCTTCGCGCCCCCAGTATTCGGCTGGGCGCATTGTAACGGCAAGGCAACCTATCCACGCGAACACGGTCTCACTTGCCGCATCGATGAAAGTGCCGAATGCGCCGTTGCGCTATAGTTGCTGCCCTCACGTACACGCTGCCGAAGAGTTCCCACTCCATGTTCAACAAAGGATTGTTGCTGGCCTGCGCGCTGGCCTTGCTCAGTGCCTGTGATTCCTCGACGCCGGGCAAACCCGCGCCCGCCGAAAAACCGGCAGCCAGCGCTGCGGTCGAGGCCCCGGCGCCCAAGCGCGAGGACCCTGCTGTCCTTGCCAAGCGTTACGAGGGGCGCGAGCTCAGCGTGCTGGACGTCTCGGAAGTGCAGCTCGACGGTGCCAGCACCCTGTCGATCAGCTTCTCGGCCCCGCTGGACGCCAAGCAGGACTTCGCCGCCAAGGTGCACCTGGTCGACACCGTCAAAGGCAAGGTCGACGGTGCCTGGGAACTCGCAGACAACCAGATGGAACTGCGCCTGCGCCACCTGGAACCGCAGCGCAAGCTGGTGCTGACCGTCGACAAGGGCCTGCTGGCGGTAAACGGCAACAAGCTCGACAGCGACTCGGTAAGCCGCCTTGAAACCCGCGACATGCAACCCACCGTCGGCTTCGCCAGCCGCGGTTCTTTGCTGCCCACGCGCCTGGCCGAAGGCCTGCCGGTGATCGCGCTGAACGTTGCCAAGGTCGATGTCGAGTTCTTCCGGGTCAAGCCTGAGATGCTCTCGAACTTCCTGGCCAGCTGGGGGCGCAACAGCAGCCTGTACTACTACCAGTCCAAGGAAACCCTGGACATGGCCGAGCTGGTCTACAGCGGCCGTTTCGACCTCAATCCGGCGCGCAACACCCGCGAGACCGTGCTGCTGCCGATCGCCGGGATCAAGCCGTTGCAGGCGCCGGGTGTTTACCTGGCGGTGATGCGTGCCTCGGGCACTTACGACTATTCGCAGCCGGCCACGTTGTTCACCCTCAGCGACATCGGCGTGTCCGCCCACCGCTACCGTGACCGCCTGGATGTGTTTGCCCAGGCCCTGGAAGGCGGCAAGGCACTCAAGGACGTCAACCTCGAACTGCATGATGACAAGGGCAAGCTGCTGGCCCAGGCCAAGACCGATGGCGCCGGCCATGCCCAGCTGCCGATCACGGCCAAGGCCGACACCCTGATCGCCACCCAGGGCGTGCACACCACCCTGCTGCGCCTGAACACCGCGGCCCTGGACCTGGCCGAGTTCGATATCACCGGCCCCCAGGCCAACCCGCTGCAGTTCTTCATCTTCGGCCCGCGCGACCTCTATCGCCCGGGTGAAACGGTGCTGCTCAACGGTCTGTTGCGCGACCAGGATGGCAAGCCGGTCAAGGCTCAACCGGTGAGCGTGGAAGTGCGTCGCCCAGATGAGCAGGTCAGTCGCAAGTTTGTCTGGGAGGCCGACGCCAACGGCCTGTACCAGTATCAGTTGCAACTGGCCACGGAGGCCCCGACCGGTCGCTGGCAATTGCTGCTCGACCTGGGTGGCGGTCGCAAGCAGGTGTACGAATTCCTGGTTGAAGACTTCCTGCCCGAGCGCCTGGCACTTGAGCTCAAGGGCAGCGATACACCGCTGTCGCCCGAGGAAGATGCGCGTATCCAGGTCAATGGCCGCTACCTTTACGGTGCGCCAGCAGCCGGCAATCGCCTGAGCGGCCAAGCCTATGTACGCCCACTGCGTGAAGCGGTGCCAGCTCTGCCGGGTTACCAGTTCGGCTCGGTCACCGAAACCGAACTGAACCAGGACCTGGAGCTCGACGAAGTCACCCTCGACCAGGCTGGCAAGGCCGTGGTCGATATCGAAAGCCACTGGGCCGAAGCACGTTCCCCGCTGCAACTGACCGTGCAGGCCAGCCTGCAGGAGTCCGGTGGCCGGCCGATCACCCGCCGCCTCGAACAACCGATCTGGCCAGCCGAGCGTCTGCCCGGCCTGCGCGGCCTGTTCGACGGTGAGGAAACCGACAGCGACGGCCCGGTGGAATTCGAATTCCTCGTGGCCGACCGCGCTGGCAACAAGCTTGCCGCCAACGACCTGAAAGTGCGCCTGATTCGCGAGCGCCGCGATTACTACTGGAACTACTCGCAGAGCGATGGCTGGAGCTACAACTACAACGAGAAGTTCCTTACCCAGAGCGAGGAGACCATCAGCGTTAAAGCAGGCTCGACGGCCAAGTTGAGCTTCCAGGTGGAGTGGGGCCCGTATCGCGTCGAGGTGGAAGACCCTGAGACCGGGCTGGTTTCCAGCGAGCGCTTCTGGGCCGGTTACCGTGCCCAGGACAACGCCGAAGGCGGCGCGGTGCGCCCGGACCAGGTAAAGCTGGCGCTGGACAAACCCGCCTATGCCGATGGCGCCACCGCCAAGGTCACCGTGACCCCGCCAGCAGCCGGTAGCGGCTACCTGATGGTCGAGTCCAGCGATGGCCCGTTGTGGTGGCAGGAAATCGAGGTGCCCGCCGAGGGCAAGACCTTCGATGTGCAGCTGGACAAGCAGTGGGCACGCCACGACCTGTACATCAGCGCGCTGGTGATCCGCCCGGGTGAGCGCAAGGCCAATGCCACGCCCAAGCGCGCCGTCGGCGTGCTGCACCTGCCGTTGGCGCGGGCCGAGCGCAAGCTCACGGTCAGCCTGCAGGCGCCGGAAAAGATGCGCCCCAAGCAGCCACTGACGGTGAAGATCAAGGCCGCCAATGCCGACGGCAGCGTGCCGAAGCAGGTGCATGTGCTGCTGTCTGCGGTCGACGTGGGCATCCTCAACATCACCGACTTCAAGACCCCCGACCCGTTTGCCAGCCTGTTCGGCCGCAAGGCCTATGGCGCCGACCAGCTGGACATCTACGGCCAGCTGATCGAAGCCGGCCAGGGCCGCCTGGCCAGCCTGGCCTTCGGCGGTGACGCGGCGATGGCCAAAGGTGGCAAGCGCCCCAATACCACGGTGACCATCGTTGCCCAACAAAGCCTGCCGGTGACCTTGAACGACCAGGGTGAAGGCGAGGCGACGGTCGATATTCCCGACTTCAATGGCGAGCTGCGGCTGATGGCCCAGGCCTGGACCGACGAACACTTCGGCATGGCCGAGGGCAAGACGGTGGTGGCAGCGCCGCTGATCGCCGAACTGTCGGCGCCGCGCTTTCTGGCTGGCGGTGACCGCACCAGCCTGGCGCTGGACCTGGCCAACCTGTCGGGGCGTGCCCAGCAGTTGAATGTCGAGGTCAGCACCGAGGGCCAGCTGAGCCTGACGGCCAGCGGCCAGCAGGCTGTCGCCCTGGCCGAAGGCCAGCGCAGCACGCTGCTGATCCCGGTGCAGGCCCTGGGTGGCCTGGGGCAGGGCAAGGTGCAGGTGCGGGTCAATGGCCTGCAACTGCCGGGCGAGCCGGCGACCACCTTCGAACGCCAATGGACCCTGGGTGTGCGCCCGGCTTACCCGGCGGTGCTCAAGCATTACCGCGTGGCCCTCAAGGACCAGCCATGGACCTTGCCGGAAAACGACCTGGCCGCCTTCGAGCCAGCAGGCCTGGAGGCGAGCCTGGCGCTGTCGAGCCGCCCACCACTGAACCTGGCCGAGCAGATCCGCGCCCTCGAAGCCTACCCTTACGGTTGCCTGGAGCAGACCACCAGCGGCCTCTACCCATCACTGTACGCCGATGCCGCCAGCCTCAAGCGCCTGGGCATCAAGGGTGAACCGGCCGAGGTGCGCAAGCGCAAGATCGAGATGGGCATCGAACACTTGTTGGGCATGCAGCGCTATAACGGCAGTTTCGGCCTGTGGAGCTCGGATGGTGAAGAGGAATACTGGCTGACCGCCTATGTCACCGACTTCCTTCAGCGTGCTCGCGACCAGGGCTATGGCGTGCCGGCCGAGGCCTTGAAGAAAGCCAACGAACGCCTGCTGCGCTACCTGCAGGAACGCAACCTGATCGAAGTCGACTACAGCGAGAATGCCGAGCACACCCGCTTTGCCGTGCAAGCCTATGCCGCGCTGGTGTTGTCGCGCAGTCAGCAGGCACCACTGGGCGCCCTGCGCAGCCTGTTCGAGCGCCGTGCCGATGCACGCTCCGGCTTGCCGCTGGTACACCTGGCGGTGGCGCTGGATGCGATGGGCGACAAACCCCGTGCCGAGCAGGCGCTGCAAGCTGGCCTGGGTATTCGCCGCAGCAAAGGCTGGATGGCTGACTACGGCAGCAGCCTGCGCGACCAGGCGCTGATCCTGGCACTGCTGCAAGAGAGCAAGCTGGCCGGCAACCAGGTCGATCAGCGGCTGTTTGCCTTGTCGGACGAACTGGCGGCCAACCGCTGGTTGTCGACCCAAGAGCGCAATGCCTTGTATCTGGCAGGCCGTGGCCTGCTGGGCAAGCCGGAAGCGCCGTGGAGGGCACGCCTGGACAGTGCCGGTGAAGTGCGTGAGTTCAACAACGTCGAAGCAGGCATGAAGCTCGAAGGGCCGTTGCTGGCTTCACCGCTGAGCGTGCAGAACGAAGGCAGTGAAACGCTCTATCAGCAATTGACCCTGTCGGGTTACCCACGTCAGGCGCCTGTCGCGGGTGGCAATGGCATGGAGATCCGCCGTGAGTACCTGGGCATGAACGGCCAGGCGCTGGACCTGCATAACCTGCGCAGCGGCGACCTGGTACTGGTGCACCTGGCACTCAAGGCCACCGATCGCGTGCCGGACGCCCTGGTAGTCGACCTGCTGCCTGCGGGCCTGGAGCTTGAGAACCAGAACCTGGCGCAGAGCGCTGCCAGCCTGGATAACGCCAGCAGCGCGGTGAAGCAGTGGCGTGAATCGATGCAGAACGCCAGCGTGGTGCATCAGGAGTACCGTGATGACCGCTACGTCGCAGCCCTCAAGCTCGACGGCTATGGCACCACGCACCTGTTGTACCTGGCGCGGGCGGTAACCCCGGGTACCTACCGGGTGCCGCCGCCGCAGGTGGAATCGATGTACCGGCCGAACCTGCAGGCGGTGGGGGATGGGCAAGCTGAGATGACCGTCAAAGCCAGATAGAGCAGTTGCGCGTCTGTAGGAGCGGCCTTGTGTCGCGAACGGGCTGCGCAGCAGCCCCACGGACTCAGCGGCGTCGCCGATATTGCCGGGGCCGCTTTGCGGCCTTTTCGCGACACGAGGCCGCTCCAACAAAAGCCCTGCCGTTCAATGTATGACCCAGCTCATCACCCACAGCCCAAGCACCAGCCAGATGATCCCGAGAATGATCGAGGCGCGCATGAAGGCACGGATTGCCGAGTACAGCAGCATCAGGCCGATGATCAAGGCGAGGATGCTGACCAGTGAGGTATCCATGCCCAACGTGCGCGCCAGGCCATCGATGAAATTGCCCCCGGCATTGGCCAGCAGGTTGAACAGGCCGCTCAGGGCATCGACGATGAAGCGGATCAACGACCCCAGTGCCTGGCCAAGCCACTCGAAAAAACCTTCTACATGCATAGTTGCTTCCTGATGAACGAATCGGCGAGTTTGCCGTTCCCAAGCCTTTGGCCATCACCTGGCCAGGTCGGTTCCCGATGCCAAGCTTAGCGCGGCCACGCACCCGAGCGGGAAGGGTTGTGCGCGCAGTGGCGATCAGCCTGCTGTTGCTGCTCGGTCTGCTGTGGCTTGCCGACCGCATCTGGCCGCTGCCGATGCCAGGCAACGACCTGGCACGGGTGGTGCTGGCCGAGGACGGCACACCGCTGTGGCGCTTTGCCGATGCCGATGGCGTATGGCGCTACCCGATCACCCCGGAAGACGTTTCGCCGTTGTACCTGCAGGCCCTGCTGACCTACGAGGACCGCTGGTTCTACCGGCATCCGGGGGTCAACCCGCTGGCCTTGGTGCGCGCGGCCTGGCTCAACCTGCGCGGCGGGCGAGTGGTGTCTGGCGGCAGTACCTTGTCGATGCAGGTGGCGCGCCTGCTCGACCCACACGACCGCACCTTGGCCGGCAAGCTGCGGCAGCTGTGGCGCACAGCGCAGCTGGAATGGCACCTGTCCAAGCGCGAGATCCTGCAAATCTACCTGAACCGTGCCCCGTTCGGCGGCACCTTGCAGGGCGTTGCCGCAGCCAGTTGGGCTTATCTGGGCAAGTCGCCGCAACAGCTCACGCCGGCCGAGGCAGCGTTGCTGGCGGTGTTGCCGCAGGCACCGAGCCGCTTGCGCCCGGACCGCCATCCCGCGCGTGCCCAGCGTGCCCGCGACAAGGTGCTGCAGCGCCTGGACGAGTATCAGGTGTGGCCAGCGCAGCAGATCAAGGAGGCAGCCGAAGAGCCGCTGCTGCTGGCCCCGCGTCAGGAACCCGCGCTGGCGCCCTTGCTGGCACGCCGGCTGAACACCCCCGGCAGCCCGACCTTGATTCGCACCACGCTCGACGCCTCGCTGCAACGGCGCCTGGAAGACCTGCTGCTGGGCTGGCGCGCGCGCCTGCCGGAGCGCACCTCGGCGGCGATTCTGGTGGTCGAGGCGCAGACCATGGCGGTACGCGCTTACCTCGGCTCGATCGACTTGAGCGATGCGCGCCGTTTTGGCCATGTCGACATGGTCCGCTCGTTGCGCTCGCCAGGCTCGACGCTCAAGCCGTTTCTTTACGGCTTGGCCCTGGATGATGGCCTGATCCACTCCGAATCGCTGTTGCAGGATGTGCCGCGGCGCTACGGCGACTATCGCCCCGGTAATTTCTCGATGGGCTTCAGCGGCCCGGTGTCCGCCAGTTCGGCGCTGGCGCTGTCGCTCAACCTGCCGGCAGTGCAGTTGCTCGAAGCTTATGGGCCCAAGCGCTTCGCCGCGCAGTTGCGCATGGCGGGTATACCGCTGGCGCTGCCGCCGCTGGCCGAGCCCAACCTGGCATTGATTCTGGGCGGTGCTGGTAGCCGCCTGGAGGACCTGGTCGGCGGCTATGCGGCACTGGCCCGAGGTGGCAACAGCGCACAGGTGCGCCTGCAACCGCAGGATCCGTTGCTGGAGCGGCGGCTGATGTCGCCGGGAGCGGCCTGGATCATCCGGCGCATCCTCAGTGGCCAGGCGCGGCCCGACCGCGACCCGCATGCCGAACTGGTGCAGCGCCCGCAATTGGCCTGGAAGACCGGTACCAGCTATGGCTTTCGCGATGCCTGGTCGATCGGCGTAGGGCCGCGCTACCTGATCGGGGTGTGGATTGGCCGCCCCGATGGTACACCGGTGCCCGGGCAGTTCGGCCTGGCCTCGGCGGCCCCGCTGATGTTGCAGGTGCATGACCTGCTGAGCAACCGCGACAGCCAGCGGGGTATCCGGATGCCGGTGGAGCCCGTGCCCGCACGCGTGGGTGTGGCTGCCATTTGCTGGCCGCTGGGCCAGCCCATGAACCGACAGGACCCGAACTGTCGGCGCCAGCGTTTTGCCTGGACCCTCGATGGCACCACACCGCCGACCCTGCAGGCAGCCGATCAGCCGCTCGGCCTGGGGTTGCGCGAGCGTATCTGGGTCAATGCCCAGGGCCTGCGCGTGGATGGCAGTTGCCCAGGCGCCAAGGTACTCGACGTTGCCTTGTGGCCGGCACCGTTGGAGCCTTGGTTGCCCCGCGTCGAGCGGCGGGCGATGCGCCTACCGGCGGTGGACCCCGGCTGCCCGCCACAGGTACCGGCCAATGCGCCGCCGCTGTCCATCGTCGGTGTGCGCCCCGGCGACAACCTGCGGCGCCCGGCCACCAGCAGCGAACCTTTACAGTTGCACGTCTCTGCCCTCGGCGGTGGCGGGCGCCGCTGGTGGTTCCTCAATGGCCAGCCGCTCGGCGAAAGCGAGGGGCAAGACAGTGTGCTGGTTCGCTTCGAACAGGCCGGGCAGTTCGAGCTCAGTGCCTTGGATGAAAGCGGAGAAACGGCGCGAGTAGCGTTTCAGGTCAACGAGTAGGCGTTCGACGTTTAACGGTGCAACACCTACGCTTGCAATGACGGGTAAGGCCGGCCGACGCCCCCGCTACCCAAGGGATTGTGGAGCGTCCTATGCGTCTTCTGCTGATGCCTGTTTTGCTTTCGTCCTGGGCCAGTCTGGTGATCGCCGAGCCATTGCCGGTGTTTCTCGATGGCCATGAATATGAGCGCCGTCTGCCCGGCGCGAACCTGCCGATCGAGGCCTACCGCCCATTTGCCCCAAGCCTGCACCTGGCATCGCCCAGGGCTGCGACCGGCACGTTGCCGCTGAAGACCCGCTTCGTGTTGCACAAGGTGCGCTTCGAGGGCGGTACGGTCTATCCGTTGAGCGAGCTGCGCGAGCATTACCAACCATTGATTGGCCACGAAGTGAGTGTCGGCGAGTTGCAGCAGCTCACTGAACGCCTGACCCTGCGTTACCAGCATGATGGCTACTTGCTGTCGCAGGCATACTTGCCTGATCAGGATTTTGCCGATGGTCGCGTGCACGTCGTGTTGGTCGAGGGGTATGTCCACGAGTTTCGGCGTGACGGGGATATCGGGCCCGCTGGCGCTTACCTCGACCAGTTGCTGCAGCGCCTGCAGGCAGAGCGCCCGCTGACCCGAGCGACGTTCGATCGGTTCATCGGCTTGGCCCAGCGAATACCCGGCGTCACGCTGCAGGCTGATTTGACCCCGGCCGAACGCGGCGAGGGCGCCACGCGGCTTACCGTCAATGCCTGGCGCAGGCCCTTCGATGCGGCGCTGACCCTTGGCGATGGCAGCCGCGACAGCCTGCAGGGGCTCATCACGGTTGCCAGCAATGCCCAGACCCGCTTTGCCGAACAGTTGACGGCCAGCGCGCTGCTGCCACCGGGTGATGATCACGCCGAATACCAGCGCCTCGAGTACAGCCAGCACCTGGATGCGCAGGGCAGCCAGGTGCTGTTATCGGCCGCGCGCTACCGCAGCGAGCCGCGCACACCCGTGCGTCTGGAGCACGGGTCGCAGTTCTTCCAACAGATTGAAAGCGAGCGTTATGCGATTGGGCTTGGCCAGCCGGTGATCGTCGCCCCCGATCAATGGCTGGCGGTGACTGGGCATCTCTACTCGGTCAGTGAGCATGACGAAGATCGCTCTGGTGGGCTGGGGCGCAACGATACCTACGTACGTGCGCTGTCTTTCGAAGGCGATTGGCGCAAGATCGAGCCTGGGCGGCTACGCAGGGTCAGCGCTGGGGTGTACCAAGGGCTGGATTATCTGGGCGCACGCAGCGATGCCGATTACGACATGGATTTTCTGCGTTTTCGGGTCGCCGGTTTGCAGAGCGACTCGCTGTTGCCGCGCTGGCAGGGCGTGCTGTCAGGCGCCTTGTACTGGACCGACGACCGGCTGCCCGACAGTGAACGTGCGGTTTTTGGCGGGCAGTACTTCGGCCATGGCTACCCGCAGGACCAGGCCGCTGGGGACAAAGGTTGGGGCGTGGCGTACGAGCTGAACTACAGCATCCGGCCCGGCGCTGGTGGGGTCAGGCTGGTGCAGCCTTATGCGCTGCTGGATGCTGCCCAGGCCTGGTACAACGGCGGGCCATTCGAAGATAGCAGGCTGCGTTCGGCAGCCTTGGGTGTGCGGCTTGGGGATGGGCGATACGGCAATGTGGCAATGGAGGTGGCCAAGCCTCTGGCGGACGTGGCGTTGGATAGCATGAGCCGAAAGCCGCGCTGGAGGGTGAGCTTCAGCTATTTGTTGGAGTGAATGCAGGCTCCGCCAGCCGACTGATCAGCAGCTATGGAATTCCCACCAGCCAGCGCTATCCCTTCGGGCGCGGGCTTGCCGGCGACGAGGCCAGTGGCAGTCATGCAAAGCTCGAACTCAATGGGTGGTAAACCGCTGATGCACAGGCGATGAACTTGGCGTCAACGCCAGCGCCAACTGGGTGCGGTTGTGCATGTGGGTCAAACGCAGCACCTGTGACACATACAGCTTCACGGTGTTCTCGGTGATCCCCAGTTCACAGGCAATCTGGTAATTGGTTTTGCCCTTGCTCACCAGCCTGGCAACTTCCAGTTGCCGTGGTGAAAGTTTCTCGAAGGCCGCCGGTAGCTCGCCCTCTACCTCTTCTGCGACATCCGTGGCTCGGCGGTGAACGCCCTGGCCCCGGGCTTTTTCCAGGTCCTGGTAGAGCTCATCGATGGAGCCGGCCAGGTCTTGCAGGCGCTGGTTGAGGTTGCCCAGGTTCTGGACGTTGGCCTTGCGCTCCAGCATGATTTGCTCCTGGCGGCGCAGGCCTTCGAGCAGTTCGTCGAGGTCCATGGGCTTCTGGTAATAATCGGCAAAGCCTTCGCGCAGGGCGCGGATCACGTCCTGCTTTTCGGCGCGACCGGTCAGCATGATCGCTTCGAACATGCGCTTGCGCCCGGCAATGTCCTTCAGGGCACGAACCATTTCGATGCCATCGCGCCCGGGCATCTGCAGGTCGCACAACACCAGGCCGATGGCTGCATCGGCAACGAAGCGTTCGATGGCTTCGTCGGTGGAGTGGGCCGCAACGCAGTGGTAGCCCTGGGTTTCGAGGAATTCACATAATTGTTCGACTATGAGTGGCTGGTCATCTACAACCAGGACCTTCACCTCACTGTATGGCTTGTTCACGATCAACTCCCTGTTCGTAAGCGGCCCTGCTCCCGGGCCAGACGCTCTGGCAGCTTAAAAATAGACGCTGCTCGCGATCCTGTACAAGGTTTGTACAAGAGATCGGACAACAGGAATAGTTATTGGATCCATACAGCCGTGAGCAGAAAGCCCGCCAGAACGTAGGGGACAAAGGCTTGCTTGTCGCCCATTTGCTCGGTCAGGCTGGCCAGGCGCTTCTTTACTTTGGGGTTGAGCAGCGTCCACAGCCGCCTGCGGGTCAGCAGCCACAGCACCACGCTGACGCCAGCGCCGATGAAGGTGCCGAGCACGTATTGCGGGCTGGTCGCCAAGGCCAGTGCGCCCATCAGCTTGACGTCGTCGGCGCCAAAGCGGCCCAGCATGTAGCCTGGCAACGTCAACAGCATGACGATGGCCAAGGCCCAGCCAGCGTCGCTGGCATCGGCGCCGATCCAGCTGTGGCCAGTGGCGAACAGCCAGACCAGGGCGCCGGCGGCGGCACCCAGGGTCAGCAGGTTGGCAATCTGGCGCTCGCGGATATCTTGTTCAGTGCACAAGGCAAGCCACATCAGAAGAACAATGCTTTGCATCGGCAAGTCGCCTTTCCCGTTCGTTGAATACTTCTACCCGGTCAGTCAGGTTTCATAATCAGGGTAGACGCGATCTGACGAACGGGCATGGCAGGGTGGCAAAAAGGTCGGTGCGCAAACGGCTCGGAGTCGTGATCAGGCCGTTTGCGCGGTGGCAGGGCTTATTTCGCCCGGCCCGGTGGATAATTGCCGAGCACCTGGGCAACGGTCTTCTGGATTGCGCTGTTGCGCTCGTCGGGGCTAGGCGGGTAATTGTTCATGATCTGTTCGGCGCTGCCGCGCCAGACCAGCTTGCCGTCATGGCCATCGAACATGTCGATCTGAATGGTTGCCACCTTGTAGTCGACGCTGCGTGTTTCGTTGTACATCGGGCCGCCCCAATAACCGTTCCAGTACCCGCCCCAGGCGCCGCCATAGTTGGTGGTGATCTGTTGCTGGCGTTGTTCGACGATCAGGTAGGCGCGGACCGTGACGTCAGGCCTGGCGTTGCCTTGGGCGGGGCGCAGGCCGCGCTGGTCGAGCTGGTCGGCGACTGCTGCGCGGATGCGCTGTTCGGTCAGGTCGCTCTTGATGCGCGGATCGTCCGGGCGGTACTGCAGGCCCGGCTCCTGCCATGCCCAGCTGCGATAGGCGGCGAAATCGCGGCTGGCGTCGAAATCCTGCTGAACGTTGTTGCTTGAGCAGGCGGCGAGCAACAACGCAAATGACAGTAGAACGAGGCGGCGCAACATGATGGTTCTCCGTTAGGCGTTAACTGGGAGGATAGCCGCTGAGCGCCTTGTGAACCGATTCACGCAAGGCGGTCTCGCGATCGCGCGGCGAGCTTTTGTCGCTGCCGCTTTCAGCGCTGGCGCTCCACACCGGCTGACCGTTGCGGGCATCGAACAGGTCGATGCGCACCACCATCACCTCCACTTCGTAGGTGCGCACGATCGGCACGCTGCCGTAGGCGCCGTAACCGTTGCGGTAGCCGCCGAAGCCGACACCACCATAGGGGTACGGGCCGTAGTAGGGGTCGTAGGTGTCATAGTCACGCACCTGGCGCAGGCGCCGCTCCAGGCGCATGTCGGCGCTCACCAGCAGGTCGCCAGTGGTGCCCCGGGCCGGGCGCAGGCCATGTTGGTCCAGGGCGCCGCTGACGGCATCGGCAATTTGCGCCGGGTCGGCCTCGGCATTGCCGCTTGGCAACTGGCCGCCGCGCCAGCTCCAGCTGCGATAGTGCCCGTAATCGCGCGGCGCCGCCGGGTAGGCGCTGGCGTCGAACGTGTTGGCCGCTTGCGCAGGCGCAGGCGGCAATGGGCGGCTGCTGGCCACGTAAGGGTTGCTGGCCTGGCAGGCGGCCAGGGTGAGCGGCAGCAGGGCCAGGCACAACAGACGGTACGGCATGTATCCCTCCCGAAGGGGCGTAATCAGCAGGGGCGGCACATCCAGTGCAGGTAGCGGCCGAGCCCGGCGAAGCTTGGGTGACGGCGGTGGGCCAGTTCCATTTCCAGCAGGTCGAGCAGCTCGGCCTTGTCCTGGAATTCCTTGGGCATGTAGTCGTGGAAGACGCGCACGCCACTCTCGCTTTCGACTTGCCACAGGGTTTCAAGTTGCGCCTTGAGCTCCCGCGGATCAAGCGGTTTTTGCGGGGTCAGGCTCTGCTTTTCACCTTCCAGGCGGTTGCTGCGCAGCTTGCGGAAATGGCCCTTGAGCAAGTTGCGGTAGACCAGGGCGTCGCGGTTGTAGAACGCCAGCGACAGCCACCCACCCGGGGCCGTCAGTTGATGCAGCACCGGCAGGATGCTTTGCGGTTCGGCCAGCCATTCCAGGACGGCGTGGCATAGCACCAGGTCATAAGGCTCGGTGAGCTGGCCCAGCAGCGCTTGCCACGGTGCCTGGATGAATGTTGCCGTTTGCCCCGCTTCTGCGAAGCGCGCCTGGGCACCTTCGAGCATCGGTGCGGCGGGTTCGGCCAGCGTTACAGCGTGCCCACGCTGAGCCAGCCACAAGGCCATGTGGCCCAGGCCGGCGCCAATGTCGAGCACCCGCAACGGTCGATCGGGCAGGGCCTCGGCCAGGTCGGCCTGGAGCACGGCCAGGCGGATCGCGCCCTTGGCGCCGCCGTAGATCTTCTCGGCAAAGCGCGTGGCCAGTTCGTCGAAGTGACGGTCGTTCATCGCGCGAAACGCCTCTCGCTGTCGGCCAGCTTGGCCCGTACCACCTGCTCCATGTCCAGGCCCAGCTCGCTGCACAGCAGCAACAGGTACAGGACCACATCGCCGACTTCCTGGCCGGCGTGGGCCAGCTGATCGGCGGGCAACTGACGCGATTGGTCCTCGCTCAGCCACTGGAAGATTTCCACCAGCTCGGCCATTTCGACGCTGGCGGCCATGGCCAGGTTCTTCGGGCTGTGGAAGCCGCGCCAGTCGTTGTTGTCGCGGATCTGATGCAGGCGTTCGGTGAGTTCTTGCAGGTTCATCGGGAGTCTCCTAAGGCTGCATAGCTTCTGCGCAGGCCCGATGCAAAGCAAGTGCAATCAGGGCGTTAGAGCACTGCCCAGCGCCCTGCCATGTGCAGCAACCCGCCGTGCCCATCCAGCCGCAGCTCACCCGCTGGCCCCGCTTCGCTGGCACTTAGAACAACCTCCGATGGCAAACGCACTGGCTTGCGAAAGCCAACCTCGAAGCGGTAACCACTGTTTGGCATGTGTGTACGCAAAGCCGCCAACGCCATGGCATTGCTCCACATGCCGTGGGCGATGGCCTTGGGAAATCCGAACAAGCGTGCGCTGACGGCGCTGAGGTGAATCGGGTTGTAATCGCCACAGACCTTGGCGTAGCGCCGGCCGATATCACCGTCGGCGTACCAGCGGGTCACCTCCGCCAGGGTCCCAGGCTCGTTCTCTTCGCTGTCGCTCTGCTGGCCATGGTGCTTCAGGCCACGCACCAGCATGCGGCTGGTTTCACGCCAGAGCAGGCCAAGGCCGTCCTCGGCTTCGGTGACCAGGTCAAAGGTGCCGCCCTTGGCATGTGGCTGCAGATTGTCGGCATACACCGCAAAGCGCAGCCCGTCGATGCCGCCCAGCGGGCGGAGCACGTCGATGCGGTTGTGCAGGTGAACCAGCCCGAGCAACGGGAAGGGGAAGTCGTGGCCGGTCAGCAGGTGCAGTTGCAGGGGGAAGGCCATCACATGTGGGTATGTGCCGGGCAAGCGGCCGTCGTCGGTGAAGTGGCAGAGGCGGCGGTAAGCCGCGAGGTTGCCGGGCTGCACGCGGATGAAGCTGCGCAGGCCGCCGGTGGGCAAGGTATCGCCGCTGATCTTGCGCTTGCTGGCGGCACGCAGGTAAAGGCTGGCACGTGAATCAGGGCTGTGCAGGTCTTGCCATTGGCGGTTCATGGTCAGGCCCCCATCAAGGCCTGGCCGCAGACGCGCAGCACCTGGCCGTTGACCGACCCGCTACCCGGCTGGCTGAGCCAGGCGATGGCTTCGGCGACATCCTGCGGGTGCCCACCCTGGCCCAGCGAGCTCAGGCGCCGCCCGGCCTCGCGCAGGCCGATGGGCATGGCGGCGGTCATGTGCGTTTCGATGAAGCCGGGCGCCACGGCATTGATACTGCCGCCGCGCTCGGCGAGCTTCGCCGCCCAGGCTTGGGCAAAGCCGATCAGGCCGGCCTTGCTCGCGGCATAGTTGGCTTGCCCGCGGTTGCCGGCAATGCCGCTGACCGATGCCAGCAGGGTAATACGCGCGTTATCGCCCAGCGCGCCACCGTCATGCAGGGCCTGGGTCAACAGTTGCGGAGCCTTGAGGTTGACTGCCAGCACCGCATCCCAGTACTCCGGCGTCATGTTGGCCAGGGTCTTGTCACGGGTGATGCCGGCGTTGTGCACGACGATGTCGATGCCGCCTGGCAGTGCTTCGAGCAGCCTGGCCGAGGCATCGCTGGCGCAGATGTCGAGGCCCAGGGCCTTGCCACCGAGGCGCGCGGCAAGAGCATCGAGGTCTTGCTGGGCCTGGGGCACGTCGAGCAGCATCACCTCGGCGCCATCGCGCGCCAAGGTTTCGGCAATGGCGGCGCCGATACCGCGTGCGGCGCCGGTGACCAGGGCGCGACGGCCACCGAGCGGGCGGGTCCAGTCTTCGACCTGGGCGGCACCGGCCTGCAGGCGCAGGACCTGCCCGGAAACAAAGGCACTCTTGGGTGACAGGAAGAAGCGCAAGGCGCCTTCGAGCTGAGCGTCCGCGCCCGTTGCCACGTACAGTAACTGCGCGGTTGCGCCATTGCGAAGCTCTTTGGCCAGCGAGCGGCTGAAGCCTTCCAGGGCGCGCTGCGCAACACTGGCCAGCGGGTCGTCGAGGGATTCTGGCGCACGCCCAAGGATTACCACGTGGGCACAGGGTGCGAGGCTGCGCAGCACGGGCTGGAAGAACTCGCGCAACTGTTTCAGCTGGTCGCTGTCGGACAGATGGCTCGCGTCGAACACCACGGCCTTGAGTTTCGGCCCCAGGCCGGCGACCCAGGCGGGAGCCTGCAGGCCGTCGCCATTGAAGCTGTACACCGCATCGGTCAGGCGCGGGGCGATGGCCTCGACCTGGTTCGCCAGCGGTCCGCCACCGAGCACCAACGCGCCCTCTACCGGACGCAGGCGGCCCGCCTGCCAGCGCTCCAGCGGCGCCGGGCGCGGCAGGCCAAGGGCATCGACCAGGCGGCGACCGAGGTTGGAGTTGGCAAAGCCGAGATAGCGATCGCTCATGTGCGGGTCTCCCAGAAGGCAAGCTTGCAAGTGTGGACCAACTTTATGGCAAGGTCGTTCGAATGCGGTAAAAACACCTAGGCTGTACGGATCAAATTGTTTCCGGAGGAACAAGCGCATGCGTTCAACTCGCCGGGTCGCGATCCTGGGCGGCAACCGTATCCCCTTCGCCCGCTCCAATGGCGCCTATGCCACTGCCAGCAATCAGGCGATGCTGACCGCAGCCTTGGAAGGCTTGATCGAGCGTTATCGCCTGCATGGGCTGCGCCTGGGTGAAGTGGTGGCAGGGGCCGTGCTCAAGCACTCGCGGGACATGAGCCTGACCCGCGAATGCGTGCTCGGCTCGCGTCTGTCGCCGCAGACGCCGGCCTACGACATCCAGCAGGCCTGCGGCACGGGCCTTGAAGCGGCGCTGCTGGTTGCCAACAAGATTGCCCTCGGGCAAATCGACTGTGGCATCGCCGGTGGCGTGGACACAACCTCCGACGCCCCTATCGGCGTCAACGAAGGGCTGCGGCGTATCCTCTTGCAGGCCAACCGCGGCAAGACACTGGGCGAGCGACTCAAGCCGTTCCTGCAATTGCGCCCAAGCCACCTGATACCCGAACTACCGCGCAATGGCGAGCCCCGCACCGGACTGTCGATGGGCGAGCATTGCGAGCGCATGGCGCAAACCTGGGCCATTGGCCGCGCCGAGCAGGACGCGCTGGCGCTGCACAGCCATCAGCAACTGGCGGCCTCGTATGGTGAGGGTTGGCAAAATGACCTGCTGACGCCCTTCATGAACCTGACCCGTGACAACAATCTGCGTACTGACCTGACCTCGGAGCAACTGGCCAGGCTCAAACCCTCATTCGACCGCAGCGGCCAGGGCACGTTGACGCCGGGCAACTCCACGCCGTTGACCGATGGCGCCTCGATGGTGCTGCTTGGCAGCGAACAATGGGCACAGCAGCAAGGCCTGCCAGTGCTGGCCTACCTGGTCGATGGCGAAACCGCCGCCGTGGATTTCGTCACCGGGCGCGAGGGGTTGCTGATGGCGCCGGTATACGCCGTGCCACGTCTGTTGGCGCGCAATGGGCTGACCTTGCAGGACTTCGATTATTACGAAATCCACGAAGCCTTTGCTGCGCAAGTCTTGTGCACCCTCAAGGCCTGGGAGGATACGGACTTTTGTCGTGAGCGCCTGGGGCTGGATGCAGCGCTTGGGGCCATCGATCGCAGCAAACTCAACGTCAAGGGCAGTTCGCTGGCGGCGGGTCACCCGTTCGCGGCCACCGGCGGGCGGATATTGGCCAACCTGGCGAAGTTGCTGGCCACGGCCGGAAAAGGGCGTGGCTTGATATCCATTTGTGCAGCGGGTGGGCAAGGGGTGACGGTGATCGTTGAGCGCTGAAGCCGGACAATGTGGGCGCGGCAAGGCCGCTCCCACATGGACCGAGCCTGACCTGAACACGAATCAACTGTTAGGCTTGTCTGCTCAGAACTACAAGAATTCGCTATGCAGACGATCGGACATCCCCGTGCCATTCCTGCCCTGGACCGGTTACCTCGGCCCGTCTATGCCCGCGCCGAAAGCCTTGGCGCCGGGTCCTGGACCACTCGCCACAGCCATGACTGGGTGCAATTTTCCTACGCTATCAGTGGCGTATTGGGCGTGTATACCGACGATGGCAGCTACTTCGCCCCACCGCAGTGGGGCGTATGGATACCGGCCGATGCCGAACATGAGGTCGTGACGTCCGGGCAAGCTGAAATGCGCAGCTTGTATATCCGCCGTGATGCGTGCCTTTGGGCGCCGGCGCACTGTCGGGTGCTGGAGGTGACGCCCTTGGCGCGGGAGCTGATCAAGCAGTTCTGCCTGTTGCCGGCTCAATACACGGAAGGCGACAGCGTCGAAGGGCGCCTGGTGGCGGTGTTGCTCGATCAGTTGCGCACGTTGCCCGAGGTGGGTTTCTCGCTTCCGCTGCCACGTCACCCAGGGTTGCTGGCGCTGTGCAATGGCCTGATCGCCGAGCCCGACCAGGTGCAGACCCTGCAGCAATGGGCGGTGCAACTGGGCTGTTCGGAAAAGACGTTGATGCGTTTGTTCCAGCGCGAGACCGGGTTGAGTTTCCGCAATTGGCGGCAGCGGATGCGGCTGCTGTCTTCGCTGGCGTTGCTGGAGGCGGGGGACAGTGTGACCGAGGCGGCGCTGGGCTGTGGGTATGATTCGACTTCGGCTTACATCGCAGCCTTCAAGCAATTGTTCGGGGCGACGCCTGGGGAACTGAAGTTTTGATGTTGCCAATACCGGCCTCTTCGCGGGCAAGCCCGCTCCCACAGGGATATCACATAGCCCAACGGCAGTGACAATTCCTGTGGGAGCGGGCTTGCCCGCGAAGAGGCCGGTACAGCAGGACTCAGGTACGGAAGCGGCGCACCAGCGAATCCAGTTCATTGGACAGCCCCGCCAGGCTCTCGGAGTCTTGACGCGCCGCCTGTGCCAGCTCGGCCACCAACTGAGCATCCCCGTGAATCTGGCTGATATGGCGGTTGATGTCCTCGGCCACCTGGTGCTGTTCCTCGGCCGCCGTGGCGATCTGCGTGTTCATGTCGCGGATGATGTCCACCGACTCCCGAATTTGCCCGAAGCTGTCGCGGGCCAAGCCAATGCGGCTGACCGACTGCTGCGACACTTCAAGGCTGGCATGCATCTGCTCGGCCACCTGCGCAGTGCGGCTGGCCAGGTTGCCCAGCAAGCCATCGATTTCGGCGGTAGAGTCGGCGGTGCGCTTGGCCAGGGCCCGCACTTCATCGGCCACCACGGCAAAGCCACGGCCCTGTTCACCGGCCCGGGCCGCTTCGATGGCCGCGTTGAGTGCCAGCAGGTTGGTCTGCTCGGCAATCGAGCGGATGGTGCCGAGGATCGACTGGATAGCGTTGCTATCGCGCTCCAGTTGCTGGATCGACTGGGCCGACTGCTCGATCTCCTGGCTCAGGCGGTCGACGCTGTTGACCGCCGCGTCGATCTGTTGCTGGCCTTCGCGGGCCTGTTGCTGGCCGCTGTCAGCCGATTGCGCGGCCTGGCTGCAGGAGCGGGCAACTTCGTTGGCGGTGGCGACCATTTCGTGGAATGCAGTGGAGACCATGTCCACGGCTTCACGCTGGCGCCCGGCAGCCTCGGCCATGTCGCTGGAAACCCGGGTAGAGCTGCTGGAGGTGCTGAGGATCTTGCTGGCGGCCGAGCCGATATGCTGGATCAGGCTGCGGATGGCGCCCAGGAACTGGTTGAACCAGTTGGCCAGTTGCGCGGTTTCATCACGGCCACGCACGTCGAGGTTGCGGGTCAGGTCGCCTTCGCCTTGGGCAATGTCTTCCAGGCCGCTGGTGACGCTGTTGATCGGGCGCACGATGAGTTTGGCGAAGGCGGCGCCGACCGCGGCGAACACAGCTGCCAGCACCACTGCGATGATGCCGATCAGCCAGGTCAGGCGGGTGGTGGTCTGCATCACTTCGCCTTGTTGGATCAGGCCGATGAAGGTCCAGCCCAGCTTTTCGTCAGGGTAGACGTTGGCCATGTAGCGTTGGCCATTGATTTCGACCTCGACCAGGCCCTTGCCGGCCTTGGCCAGTTCGGCATAGCCATCACCGAAGCTGGCCAGTTGCTTGAAGTTGTGGCTGGCATCGCGTGGGTCGACCATCACGTTGCCGTTGTTTTCCACCAGCATCAGGTAGCCGCTTTCGCCCAGTTTGATCTGCTTGACGATCTCGGTCAGGCCCTTGAGCGAAACGTCGATGTTGACCACGCCGCCCGGGTTGCCGAGCTGGTTGGCCACGGCGCGTACGGTGCTGATCAGTACGGCGTCGTCGGCGGCCCAGTAATAGGCACCGGTGCGCACGGTCTTGCCGGGGTTGGCCATGGCCAACTGGTACCACGGGCGCGGGCGCGGGTCGTAATTGACGAACTTCTGCCCGGCCGGCCAGCCGACGTAGCCGCCATCGCTTACGCCGTAGGAAACATAGGCATAGCCTGGGTGAGACTCTGCCAGACGGGTGAAGAATTCCAGCAGTTGCTTGTCCTGATCGCCCAGCTCGTAGGACGGGTTGGCGCTCATGAATTTGTTCAGGTTGCCGCCGGTGGTCGCCACCATCGGTTGCGAAGCCAGGTAGGCGACGTTCTGGTCGATGCCCTGGAAGAAGATGTTCATCGCGTTGCTGACCTGGCGGATTTCTCGGCTGCTGCTGTCGAGGAAGCCGTCGCGGGCTTCACCGCGCAGGTTGATCACCACCAAGGTGGCCACGAGGACGATGGGCAAGCCGGCGATGACCGCGAATGCCCAAGTCAGTTTCTGTTTGATGTTCATCGACGCTCCCGGAATTTATTTTTTGCACGCGAGGCAGGTACAACTACATCGGCAGCATCCGGGGAATTCTTAGGGAAAGTGCCCGTATTTATTGGGCGAAGTCGCATTTGGCGACTATTCGGTCGGCTTTAGGCTAATATGGCATACCAAAACAGTATGGCGGACTGATATCAGCACGCCATACGCCTTCATTGGCAGCAGCTTGCGCCATTGGCCAGGTCTTTCAGGATCGGGCAATCCGGCCGGTCGTCCCCCTGGCAGTGGGCGACCAGATCACCCAGGGTGTCTCGCAAACTGACCAGTTCGTCGATGCGCCGATTCAGCTCATCGATGTGCTGCATGGCCAAGGCCTTGACGTCGGCGCTGGCCCGTCCGCGGTCCTGCCACAGGGTCAGCAGCTTGCCCACTTCATCCAGAGAAAACCCGAGGTCACGGGAACGCTTGATGAAGGCCAGGCTGTGCAAGTCCTCGGCCTGATACAAGCGGTAGCCACTGTCACTGCGCGTGGCCGGCTTGAGCAGGCCGATGGATTCGTAGTAGCGGATCATCTTGGTGCTGAGCCCGCTGCGGCGGGCGGCCTGGCCAATGTTCATCGGGCCTCCTGGGAGGTGCTGGTGGGTTTCCAGGTCTTCAGCCACAGGGCATTGCTGACCACGCTGACGCTGGACAGCGCCATGGCGGCGCCGGCGAGTACTGGGTTGAGATAGCCCAGTGCGGCCAGGGGAATGCCGATCAGGTTATAGATGAAGGCCCAGAACAGGTTCTGGCGGATTTTCGCATAGGTCTTGCGGCTGATTTCCAGAGCAGCGGGCACCAGGCGTGGGTCGCCACGCATCAGGGTGATGCCGGCCGCCTGCATGGCCACATCGGTGCCACCGCCCATGGCGATGCCGATGTCGGCGGCGGCCAGGGCCGGGGCATCGTTGATGCCATCGCCGACCATCGCCACCACGCCGTCCTTTTTCAGGGCGGCCACGGTGGCGGCCTTGTCGGCCGGCAGCACTTCGGCATGCACATCGTCGATACCGAGCGCATCGGCCACCACTTGGGCGCTGCCGCGGTTGTCACCGGTCAGCAGGTGGCTGCTGATGTGGCGGGCGTGCAGGGCGGCGATGGCCTGCTCGGCACCAGGCTTGAGGCTGTCTCCGAAAGCGAACAGACCCAGCACGCGCGCAGCCGCGCCGCGTTCGATGAGCCACGACAGCGTTCGGCCTTCGGCTTCCCAGGCTTGAGCCTTGGCGGCCAGCTCGCCGGGTTGCAGGTTGCTTTCGTCGAGCAGGCGCCGGTTGCCCAGCGCCAGTTCGCGGCCTTCCACGCACCCGGCAATGCCGCGACCGGTAAGCGACTGGCTGGCAGTGACGGCGGGTACCTCAAGGCCTTGCTCGGTACAGGCGTCCAGCACCGCTTTGGCCAACGGGTGCTCGCTGCCGCGCTGCAGGGCACCGGCGAGACGGTGCAGGTCGGCGCTATCAACGGCCAGTGCCTGGCTGTGGACCACGCGCGGGCTGCCGGAGGTGAGGGTGCCGGTCTTGTCGAATACCACGCGATTGACCGCATGGGCACGCTCCAGTGCTTCGGCATCCTTGATCAAAATGCCGTGGCGGGCGGCAACGCCGGTGCCGGCCATGATCGCTGCTGGCGTAGCCAGGCCCAAGGCGCAGGGGCAGGCGATCACCAGCACGGCGACCGCATTGATCAGGGCGGTTTCCAGCGGCGCACCGGCCAGCCACCAGCCAATCAAGGTGAGCAGTGCCAGCACCAGCACTGCGGGCACGAACACTTGGCTGACCCGGTCGACCAGTTTCTGGATCGGCGCCTTGGCGGCTTGTGCGTCTTCGACCAGACGGATGATCCGGGCCAGCACGGTCTCCGTGCCCAGGGCCTGGGTACGCACCAGTAGCCGGCCTTCACCGTTGATGGCACCGCCGGTGACACTGTCGCCGGCTTGCTTGGGGACCGGTAGGCTCTCGCCGCTGATCAGTGCTTCGTCCGCGTGGCTGCTGCCTTCTTCCACTGTGCCGTCGACCGGGAAGCGTTCGCCGGGTTTGACCAGTACCAGGTCGCCCAAGCGCAACTGGGCGATTGCCACGTCTTCTTCGCGGCCGTCGATGACGCGCACGGCACGTTCCGGGCGCAGCGCTTCGAGGGCGCGGATGGCGCTGGCGGTCTGGCGCTTGGCGCGGCTTTCGAGGTATTTGCCCAGCAATACCAGGGCGATGACCACTGCCGAAGCCTCGAAATAAAGGTGGGGTGCCATGCCGGCCGGGGCCTTGACCCACTGGTACAGGCTCAGGCCATAACCCGCGCTGGTGCCAAGGGCGACCAGCAGGTCCATGTTACCGGTACCGGCGCGCACTGCTTTGTAGGCGGCTTTGTAGAAGCGTGCACCGAGAATGAATTGCACCGGAGTGGCCAGCACGAACTGCGCCCAGGCGGGGAGCATCCAGTGCAGGCCGAATGGTTGCACCAGCATCGGCAGCACCAGTGGCAGGGCCAGTAACAGTGCGGCAACGACAGCCAGGCGCTCGTTGCGCAGGCGGCGTTGGGCATCCTGCTGATCACCCTTGGCCGCTTGCGGCAGGCTGGCGCTGTAGCCAGCTTTTTCGACGGTGGTAATCAGCAGCGAGTCATCGAGCGCCTGCAGCACTTCAACATGGGCACGTTCACTGGCCAGGTTGACGCTCACGTGTTCGACTCCCGGCAGCTTGGCAAGCGCGCGCTCCACTCGGCCGACGCAACTGGCACAGGTCATGCCGCTGATCTGCAGCTCCACGGTTCGGGTCGGCACGCCATAGCCGGCGCCGCGCACGGCTTCGACCAGGGCTGGCAGGCTATCGGCCGGGGCTTGGACCCTGGCTTGTTCGGTGGCGAGGTTGACGCTGACTTGATCAGCGCCGCTGACTTTACGCAGGGCGCGCTCGACACGGCCAGCGCAGCTGGCGCAGGTCATGCCGGAGATCGGCAGGTCGAACGTGGTAGATGCAGGCATGGCTCTCCTCCTTGGCAGGGCTTCAGCATCAGCATCAACCTTGCCATGCAGGGAAGGTCAATAGCCCAGGCCGGCGCGCTTCAACTCAAGGCCATTGTGGCCCATGGCAATACGGTATTTGCTGATCTGGCCCGCTTGCAGGTTGAGTCGCGTGCTGCGTTGGTCCTCGATGCCGGGGGCGCAGCCAGGCATTTGCCCAGGCAGCAGGCGCAGGCGCACGTCGACTGGGCCGGGCGGCAGGTTGAAGGACGTGGACTGTTCCTGGAACACGCGGCCGGAGAGCTGATCATTGAGGTACACGCCGATCTCGCAGCTGGTGGCCACTTCCAGGCGCTCCCGGGAAATGATCAGCACGCTGTAGTCCGAGTTGCCCTCGGCGCCGGCCGGTGGCACTGCGGCCAGCGCGGCCAACAGCCCGACGACGCCCACTGCTGTCCTGAACATGAAGAATCTCCTGCTTGCACAAATCGACAAAGGCGCAGCTTGGCTGAGGTCCGCGCGGATTTCCAGCCCGGCCGTTTCACGTAGAACTTGACCTTGCCCCGATGGCAAGCTTGAAGCTGGCTCAAACCCTGAAGGAGGCAGTACCCATGCAAGTGTTCAATGTTCAAGGCATGACCTGTGGTCATTGTGTGAAAGCAGTGACTCGCGCGGTACAGGAGCAGGATGCGCAGGCCAAGGTAGAAGTCGATCTGGCTGGCCAGCAGGTGCGAGTGTTGAGTGCGCTGGCGCCGGAGCAGGTGCTGGCAGCGATCCGGGAAGAAGGCTATCAGGCCGAAGTAGCCTGAGCTGGCCTCATCGCGGGGGAAGTCAGTTGCCACGGGATGGCCTGTGGCAACTGACGGGTGGCGTGCAAGGCGACGCTATTTTATTGCAAATGTTTTCATGCCGAGGGTAGTCACAGCAGGTAGACTTGGCGGCTTGCTTAGCCTGCTATGGATTCCTGATGAACCTGCGAATGGTGCTGATTCTGGGCGCACTGAGTGCGTTCGGGCCCTTGGCGATCGACTTTTACCTGCCCGCCTTCCCGGCCATGGCGCAGGCGTTCGCCACCGATGAAAAACACATACAGGCCACCTTGGCGGCCTACTTCCTCGGCTTGTCGATCGGTCAGCTGGCCTACGGGCCGGTAGCCGACCGCTTTGGCCGCCGCAAGCCGCTGCTGTTCGGCGTGGCGCTGTTCACCTTGGCTTCGCTGGCCTGTGCCTACGCACCCAACCTTGACACCTTGATCGTGGCGCGCTTTGTACAGGCACTGGGCGGTTGCGCCGGCATGGTGCTGTCGCGGGCGATTGTCAGTGACAAGTGCGACCCGGTAGCTTCGGCCAAGGTGTTCTCCCAGTTGATGTTGGTGATGGGCCTGGCACCGATCCTTGCGCCGATGCTGGGCGGGGTCTTGGTGAACGTGTCTGGTTGGCAGTCGATCTTCCTGGCGCTGAGCCTGTTCAGCGCTGCCAGCCTGTTTGCGGTAAGCCTGGGCCTGCCGGAGAGCCTGCCTGCGCACATGCCGCGCCAGCCGCTGTCAGGTGCATTGCGCCAGTACCTGCGGTTGTTGGCCGATCGTGTGTTCATGGGGCACGCCTTGACCGGCGGTATCGCCATTGCTGGCATGTTTGCCTACATCGCCGGTTCGCCTTTCGTATTCATCAAGCTCTATGGCGTACCAGCGGAGCACTATGGCTGGCTGTTCGGCACCAACGCCGCAGGCTTCATTCTGGTAGCCCAGGTCAATGCGCGCCTGCTGGCCAAGCGAGGCCCGGCGTTCCTGTTGGTGCGTGCAGTCTGGCTGTACCTCGCGGCGGGGCTGGTACTGCTGGGCGTGGCAGCCTTGCGACCGGCACAGTTGTGGCCATTGCTGGTGCCACTGTTCGTCTGCATTGCCAGCCTGGGTTGCATCATCCCCAACGCTTCGGCCTGCGCCATGAGCGGCCAAGGCGCGCGGGCAGGCAGTGCCTCTGCACTGATGGGCTGCGTGCAGTTCAGTGTTGCGGCCGGCGCGGCGTCGCTGGTCGGCGTGCTGCATGACGGCAGCGCAGTGCCCATGACCTTGGTGATCAGCTTGTGCGGGGCGCTGGTGGTCAGTGTCGCGCTGTTGACCCGGCGCCTACAGGCCACGCGTCCGGCATGAGTGGGTGAGGTGCCTGCAGGCGGGTTTCCAGGGTGGCGACGAAGGCGCGTGCTTCGGCTTCGCTGCGGAAACTCACCACATGCTGGTCGAGCCTCACCTGCCAGGGGCAGTTGGGGTTGCGGTTCGATGCGCTGACGACAATCTTCATCGTGGCATACCTCCAAATGAGGGGGAGAGCGGATCAAGTGTAGCGCTGCGGTCACTTGGCGCCATGGCCTGAATCGGTGTCCTGACTGGCGGTCGGGGCACAATCTCACGGGCTTGTCTGACCTTTCTGGGGGCTACGCCTGGATTGCTGTGGAAGCTTCGCTTTGATCTGCGCTATTTGATGAAGCACGCTGTCGGCAGAATCGCGGCCCGCCCTGGGCCATTCTTCCTCATGTCCTGTATTTTCCTCCCTGCGTCACGTTGCAGCAGCTTCAAGCGCAGTTTTGACTTGCTTGAGGGTTGCCCTACCCAACGCCGCTTGAGCCTGTCGTGGTATGAGCTGGGTTGCCGGAAGGGGCACGGGTGCGGCTTATACTGCCCCCCGAGCAGTTGGACTGGGGGCGATCAGCGTAGTGATGACTGACCTCTGGAAACCAGACGTGATCATGCGGGGAGATATAGGGACATGAATGCAGTCAGCAGTATCAGTCAGATTGCCGGCCTGATGGCCGACCCCAAGCGCAGTGCGATGTTATGGGCGCTCATCGATGGCACACCGCGGCCGACCGATGAGCTGGCGATGATGACCGGGCTTACCTCGTCTTCGGCCTGCGCTCACCTTTCGTTACTGTCTTCGGCGGGCCTGCTCAGGCTTGAGGCGCGCGGCCGCAAACGCTACTTCCGTCTCGCTACCCCGCAGGTGGGGGTAGCTGTCGAGGCGTTGGCAAGTGTCCAGTTGGCGTCGGGAAAAGGGCCGCGTACAGAGGTGCTGCAATTGCCAATGTCTATGCGCAGGGCACGCCGCTGCGGCGATCATCTGGGCGGCGAACTGGCGGGTGAACTGTATCACCGGCTGGTGGTGGCGGGCTGGCTGGAGGGTAACGAGCGGGAGCTGATGGTCAGCGACAACGGGCGAACGCAACTGGCTGCCATAGGCGTCTACATCGACGCGCTGGCATCGCGGCAGCAGCACAGCTGTGTGATCTGCCATTGCAATGAGTGGAGCGACCAAGGGCCGCACTTGGGCGGCAGCCTTGGCCGGGCTTTGCTCACACTGTTTCTGCAGTCTGGCTGGATACGCGAGCCCGAAGGCACGCGGGTATTGCAGATTTCCGCCGAGGGTGTGCAGCAGATCAACCACATAGCCCGCGTGACGACCTTGCAGGTCGGTTAGCGGCTTCAGACCAGGCGAGCATCCAGGCTGTTTTGCGCCAGGCGGCGGGCCTGGTCTTCGGTCATGCCCAGGTGGGTGTGCAGGGCGTGGAAGTTCTCTGTGACGTAACCGCCGAAGTAGGCCGGGTCGTCCGAGTTCACCGTCACCTTTACGCCGCGCTCGAGCATGTCGAGGATGTTGTGCTGGCTCATATGGTCGAACACGCAAAGCTTGGTGTTCGACAACGGGCAGACGGTGAGCGGGATCTGCTCATCGATGATGCGTTGCATCAGGCGTTCATCTTCTATGGCGCGTACGCCGTGGTCGATGCGCTTGATCTTCAGCAGGTCGAGGGCTTCCCAGATGTACTCGGGTGGGCCTTCCTCACCGGCATGGGCAACGGCCACGAAGCCCTCGCTGCGGGCACGGTCGAACACGCGCTGGAACTTGCTCGGCGGGTGGCCCATTTCCGAGCTGTCCAGGCCGACGGCGATGAAGGCGTCACGGAAGGGCAGGGCCTGGTCGAGGGTTTTTTGCGCTTCGTCTTCACTGAGGTGGCGCAGGAAACTGAGGATCAGGCCGCTGCTGATGCCCAGTTGCTCGCGACCATCTTTCAGCGCCTGGTTGATGCCATTGAGCACGACTTCGAACGGGATACCGCGGTCGGTGTGGGTCTGCGGGTCGAAGAACGGTTCGGTGTGGATAACATTCTGCGCCTTGCAGCGCTGCAGGTAGGCCCAGGTCAGGTCGTAGAAGTCCTGCTCGGTGCGCAGCACGTCCGCGCCCTGGTAATACAGGTCGAGGAATTCCTGCAGGTTATTGAAGGCGTAGGCGCTGCGAAGCGTTTCCACGTCGTTCCATGGCAGGGCAATCTTGTTACGCTCGGCCAGGGCGAACAGCAGTTCAGGTTCCAGCGAACCTTCAAGGTGCAGGTGCAGTTCTGCCTTGGGCAGGGCATTCAGCCAGTCATACATAAGGGGGATGTCTCAAATCAGGTACGGTTGCCGCCATTCTACAGGGCCTGGCCGGGCATTGCGCCCGGCCGGTCGGTATTCACCTCACCAGGTGAGCGGCTCGCCTTTGTAGTTGATGAAGCGCAGGCCACCGTTGCCGCTGTGTGCCTTGATCTGTTCGAGCATTCCACGGGTGCTGGTGAGTACGTCGATTTCGGCGTTTTCGCCGCCCATGTCGGTCTTCACCCAGCCTGGGTGCATGGCCAGCACGCAGAGGTCGGGGCGCTGCAATTCGACCACGAAACTGTTGATCATCGAATTGAGCGCAGCCTTGCTGGCCTTGTAAAGGCAGATCTCACCGCCGTCGGGGATGGTCACGCTGCCCAGGATCGAGCTCATGAACGCCAGCACGCCGCTGCCTTCGCGCACTTGGCCGGCCAGGCGACGGGCTAGGCGGATCGGCGCCACGGCGTTGGTCATGAACAGGTCGCCGATGGCCTGGGCCTGTACGCTTTCCAGGTCTTGCGGCAAGGGGCCCATGACCCCGGCGTTGACGAACACCAGGTCGAACACCTGGCCTTGCAGGCGCTGCTTGAGGCTGTCGAGTTGCGCGGTGTCGTTCATTTCCAGTTGCTCGACACGTACGCCGGGCACATTGGCAAGGCCGCCAGGTTGCTGCGGGTTGCGTACTGTAGCGGTGATGTTCCAGCCGTCTTCGTGCAGGCGGTTTACCAAGCCGAGGCCGAGGCCGCGGGAGGCGCCGATGATGAGGGCAGTTCTTGAAATTGCCATCGGAACATTCCTTTATCGGTGTAGGGAAAAGGAATTGAGCATACTGCAGAGTTACCGAAGGCGCCCGTTTAACCATTGGTTAAAAAACGTACAGTTCCACTTGGCCGTTAGCTGGCGGGCGCCCGGCGTGTTGGCTAACGGGTTATCCACAGGCTGATCCACAGTAAATGTGCGCAAGCACAGTGGAGGCCGCGCTGTAGCGGGCCTGACGTATTTGGGATAACTCGCCAAAGGTCAGTCGCTTACGGCTGTCATCAAATAGTGATCAAAATATGCTCAATGCTCTGCAGGCCTTGCCGGACATAGGCTGTAAAGGAATGCCCCAAGCTTATCCACAGGCCGGCCCACAGTAGATGTGGGCAAGTTTCAGCGCGCTTCGAGGATGATCCGGCCGCGGCTCAGATCGGCCAGCTGCTGTTGCAGGGCAGGTTGATGCTCGGCACCCACGGCAACCTGAAGGTCCACGCCATTGGCGGTGAACTGCTCGTCCAGCACCAGGCCATCCACATCGGCCAGGCGCAGTTTCACAAGTGCCAGTTCGCTGAACGAGCAGCTGCAGTGGTATTCGCTGCGTTGAATCAACAGGCGTTTCGGCGCTTGTTGCAGGCACTTGTTGGCGCCACCGCCATAGGCGCGAGCCAGCCCGCCGGTGCCCAGCTGAATGCCGCCGTACCAGCGGATCACCAGCACCACCACCTGGTCGCAGTCCTGAGCTTCGATTGCCGCAAGGATCGGCCTTCCGGCGGTACCGCCGGGCTCGCCATCGTCATTGCTGCGGTATTGCCCGCCGATCTTCCAGGCCCAGCAGTTGTGCGTGGCGGCCAGGTCGCTGTGGCGTTCGATGAAGCTCATCGCCTCGGCGGCACTGTTGATCGGGCCGGCGAGGGTGATGAAGCGGCTCTTGCGGATTTCCTCGCGAAATTCGCAGAGGTCGAGCAGGGTAGAAGGCATAGGTGAACGTCAGGCACTCGGCTTGATGCCGCAGCCCTTGAGAATGATGTGGATAAGGTTGTTGCTGGCATCTTCCATGTCTTGCTTGGTCAAGCGGCTGCGGCCGGTGACCTGGCAGATCTGGGTGGCGAAGTCGGCATAGTGCTGGGTGCTGCCCCAGAGCAGGAAAATCAGGTGCACAGGGTCGACCGTGTCCATTTTGCCGGCATCCATCCAGGCCTGGAACACGGCGGCCCGGCCGCGGAACCATTCGCGGTAGTCGGCGCTGAAGTACTCGGTCAGGCAGGTGCCACCGCTGATCACTTCCATCGCGAAGATACGCGAGGCCTGCGGGTTGCGTCGGGAGAACTCCATCTTGGTGCGGATGTAGTGGCTCAGCGCTTCGCCCGGGTCGTCCTCGACGCTCAGGGCGTTGAAGGTGCTGTCCCACAGCTCGATGATGTTGCTCAGCACGGCGATGTAGAGGCCGAGCTTGTTGGTGAAGTAGTAATGCAGGTTGGCCTTGGGCAAGCCGGCTTTCAGCGCGATGGTGTTCATGCTGGTGCCTTTGAACCCATGGCGGGCGAATTCGTCTTCGGCGGCCTGGATGATGGCCTGTTCGTTCTTCTGGCGGATGCGGCCGGCGGGCTTGCCCGAGGCGGCGAGGCGATGCGCAGGGACTTCTAGGGTCATGGACGATTCCGGACGGGTCTGTGGCAACGAATGTCGGACAAGATTACCTGCCTGTGCTGGCGTGACAAGCCTTAGCGTCAGAAGCTGGCATCAGCGTGTCGCAGCCAGGCTTTCCAGGAAGCTTTCCAGCACCAGGTTCGGCCGCCGCCCTTTGCGGGTAACCCAGCTCAGGCTGAGGTCGTAGAAGCGTTGCGCCGGCTTGAGTGCGCGCAGGCGACCTTGCTGGACCCAGAAGGTCGCGTAGTGGTCGGGCAGGTAGCCGATGTAGCGCCCGGTGAGGATCAGGAACGCCATGCCTTCGCGGTCCGAGGCGCTGGCGGTGCAGTTGAGTGCCTGGTAGTGCGCCTGGATTTCCGCGGGCAGCCGAAAGGTCGGCGCTATCGCCTCCTGGCTGTTCAGGCGGTCATCGTCGATCTGCTGGTTGTCGGCGTAAAACAAGGGATGGCCAACCGCGCAGTAAAGTTGTGAGCGTTCGCTGTACAGCGATTGGTATTCCAGGCCGGACAGTGGGCTGGTCTGCGGTACCACGCCGACGTGCAGGCTGCCATCCAATACCCCTTGCTCGACTTGGCTGGGGGCAATCATGCGGATCTGGATGCGCACATCCGGGCCGCGGTCCTTGAGTTCGGCGAGGGCATGGGTGATGCGCATGTGCGGCAGGGTGACCAGGTTGTCGGTCAGGCCGATGTTGAGTTCGCCGCGCAAATGTTGGTGCAGGCCGTTGACTTCGGTGCGAAAGGTTTCCAGCGCACTGAGCAACTGCAGGGCAGAGTGGTAGACCTCGCGGCCTTCTTCGGTCAACGAGAAGCCGGCACGGCCGCGCTGGCACAGGCGCAAACCCAGGCGTTGCTCAAGGTCGTTCATCTGCTGGCTGATGGCCGAACGGCCGATCCCCAGCACGTTTTCAGCAGCCGAGAAGCCGCCGCACTCAACGACGCTCCGGTAGATTTTCAGCAGGCGGATGTCGAAATCGCTGACTTGTGCGAGGGGGGCGGGACGTCGGCTCATAAGTTTAGTATTGCGCTACCTGAAGATTAGAAATGTAGTCTTTTTCAGACTTTATCCGCGTGCGAATTTAGCTGCAACAACATCCATCGTTGCCTAATCGTCTTCCGAGGAACCGCCGATGAACATGCCGGAAACCGCTCCCACCGGTATCGCCAGCCAGCTGAAGCTGGATGCCCACTGGATGCCCTACACCGCCAACCGTAACTTCCAGCGCGACCCGCGCCTGATCGTGGCGGCCCAAGGCAACTACCTGGTCGATGACAAGGGGCGCAAGATTTTCGACGCCCTCTCTGGTCTATGGACCTGTGGCGCCGGGCATACCCGTAAGGAAATCACCGAAGCGGTCGCACGCCAGGTCGGTACCCTCGATTATTCCCCTGCGTTCCAGTTCGGCCACCCGCTGTCGTTCCAGCTGGCCGAGAAGATCGCCGAGCTGACGCCCGGTGACCTGAATCACGTCTTCTATACCAACTCTGGCTCCGAGTGCTGCGACACCGCGCTGAAGATGGTACGTGCCTACTGGCGCCTGAAAGGCCAGGCCACCAAGACCAAGATCATTGGCCGTGCCCGTGGTTATCACGGGGTGAACATTGCCGGTACCAGCCTGGGTGGCGTCAACGGCAACCGCAAGATGTTCGGCCAACTGCTGGATGTCGACCACCTGCCTCACACCGTGCTGCCGGTGAACGCCTTCTCCAAAGGCATGCCGGAAGAGGGCGGTATCGCCCTGGCAGATGAAATGCTCAAGCTGATCGAACTGCACGATGCCTCGAACATCGCGGCGGTGATCGTCGAGCCGCTGGCCGGTTCTGCCGGGGTGCTGCCACCGCCGAAGGGTTACCTGAAGCGTCTGCGTGAAATCTGTACCCAGCACAACATCCTGTTGATTTTCGACGAAGTCATCACCGGCTTCGGTCGCATGGGCGCCATGACCGGCTCCGAGGCCTTTGGTGTCACACCTGACCTGATGTGCATCGCCAAGCAGGTCACCAACGGTGCCATTCCGATGGGCGCGGTGATCGCCACCAGCGAGATCTACCAGACCTTCATGAACCAGCCGACCCCGGAATATGCTGTGGAATTCCCCCACGGTTATACCTACTCGGCTCACCCTGTAGCCTGCGCCGCCGGTCTCGCCGCGCTCGACCTGCTGCAGAAGGAAAGCCTGGTGCAGTCAGCTGCCGAACTGGCGCCGCACTTCGAGAAGCTGCTGCATGGCGTCAAGGGCACCAAGAACATCGTCGACATCCGTAACTACGGCCTGGCCGGCGCGATCCAGATCGCTGCCCGCGACGGTGATGCCATCGTGCGTCCGTACGAAGCGGCCATGAAACTGTGGCAAGCCGGCTTCTATGTACGCTTCGGTGGCGACACCCTGCAGTTTGGCCCGACCTTCAATACCCAGCCGCAGGAGCTGGACCGCCTGTTCGACGCGGTCGGTGAAGCCCTGAGCAAGATCGACTGATCTTGCCGATTTTGACGTAGGGCGCGTGAGCCAATTACGCGCCTGCCTCAACCTTCTTTATCTGGAGTTTTGCATGAGCATTGTTCAGCACCTGATTCACGGCGAACTGGTTACCAAGGGCGGGCGTACCGCCGATGTCTTCAATCCCTCCACCGGCCAGGCGGTACGCAAGGTCGAACTGGCCAGCCGCGCGACCGTGCAGGAAGCCATTGACTCTGCCAAGGCCGCCTTCCCGGCCTGGCGCAACACCCCGCCGGCCAAGCGCGCCCAGGTGATGTTCCGTTTCAAGCAACTGCTGGAGCAGAACGAAGCCCGTATCTCGCAGATGATCAGCGAAGAGCACGGCAAGACCTTGGAGGACGCTGCCGGTGAATTGAAGCGTGGCATTGAGAACGTCGAGTTCGCCTGTGCCGCTCCAGAGGTGTTGAAAGGTGAATACAGCCGCAACGTCGGCCCGAACATCGATGCCTGGTCCGACTTCCAGCCGCTGGGCGTGGTTGCTGGTATCACCCCGTTCAACTTCCCAGCCATGGTGCCACTGTGGATGTACCCGCTGGCCATTGCCTGCGGTAACGCTTTTATCCTCAAACCCTCCGAGCGCGACCCGAGCTCCACCCTGTTCATCGCCCAACTGCTGCTGGAGGCTGGCCTGCCGAAGGGTATCCTCAACGTGGTACACGGTGATAAGGAAGCGGTCGACGCACTGATCGAAGCACCGGAAGTGAAAGCACTGAGCTTCGTCGGTTCGACCCCGATTGCCGAATACATCTATGCCGAAGGCACCAAGCGCGGCAAGCGCGTGCAGGCCCTGGGTGGTGCGAAGAACCACGCGGTGCTGATGCCTGATGCCGACCTGGACAATGCGGTAAGCGCTTTGATGGGCGCGGCCTACGGTTCGTGCGGCGAGCGTTGCATGGCTATCTCGGTGGCGGTGTGCGTAGGTGATCAGGTTGCCGATGCACTGATTGCCAAGCTGGAACCGCAGATCAAGGCGCTGAAGATTGGCGCTGGCACGTCGTGTGGCCTGGACATGGGCCCGCTGGTAACTGCTGCAGCCCGTGACAAGGTTGTCGGTTACATTGACGATGGTGTTGCAGCTGGCGCCAAGCTGGTGGTGGATGGCCGTGGCTTGCGTGTGGCAGGTAATGAAGATGGTTACTTCGTCGGTGGCACGCTGTTCGACAACGTGACCCCTGAGATGCGCATCTATAAAGAAGAGATCTTCGGCCCAGTGCTGTGCGTTGTGCGTGTGAACAGCCTGGAGCAGGCCATGCAGCTGATCAACGACCACGAGTACGGCAACGGTACTTGCATCTTCACCCGTGACGGTGAAGCGGCGCGCCTGTTCTGCGATGAGATTGAAGTGGGCATGGTCGGCGTGAACGTGCCACTGCCGGTGCCGGTTGCCTACCACAGCTTCGGTGGCTGGAAGCGTTCACTGTTCGGTGACCTGCATGCCTACGGCCCGGATGGTGTGCGTTTCTATACCCGTCGCAAGGCGATCACCCAGCGCTGGCCGCAGCGTGCCAGCCATGAGGCATCGCAGTTTGCATTCCCTAGCTTGTAAGGCATGAGATGAAGCGGGGAGGCCGACAGGCCTCCCCGCTTTGTTTTTCAGCGATATTGAAGTTTCTTGAAATTAAGGGTTGACGGGGTCTCGAATCCCCTTATAATGCGCCCCACTTCCAGCGACATCGGAACGACAAACTCCTTGAGATTCAATGAGTTAGGTGGTTAAGGTGATGCTGGAGGGGCTTCGATCGAATGATCGATAGCGGTTGAGATGAAGGTTGACAGCGGTTTTAAATGCTGTATTATTCGCCTCCCGCTACGAGTGATCGCAGCGAGCCAAGTGTTTGAAGCTAAACGAGTTTCTCGCAAAAAACTTCAAAATAAACGCTTGACAGGCTCTGAGGAAAGCGTAGAATGCGCGCCTCGGTTGAGACGAAAGGCTCTTAACCAAACGCTCTTTAACAAATCGAATCAAGCAATTCGTGTGGGTGCTTGTGAGTACGGACTGATAGTCACAAAGATTATCAGCATCACAAGTGGCCATGCGAGAAATCACATAGTCATTTGAGATTGCTGAGCCAAGTT